>CANQWO010000006.1 GCA_947627565.1 uncultured Clostridia bacterium | reverse complement strand
AGTTCATTGGTCGTATCGAGGAGCATTCCGTCCTCAATGAGATTCTCGAGCCGCCATAGTTCGTGCTGGGCGGGATCATTGGGGCCGCCACTCTCTAACATCTTCTTGTCCTCCGTGAATGTGTTCATTCATGGACCAATCGATAAATCGATTAATTCAGGGACATTATATCATCGATAAATCAATTTGTCAATCGGAAAATCGATTTCCATGCTAAAATTTTTTTATGAATAGTAAATTTCCTGATCGGATTAAAGAATTAAGAATAGAGAAGGGCCTGTCTCAGGGGGCTTTGGCTACTGCATTGAAATATACGCAAAGCAACATCAGTGAATGGGAACAGGGAAAAGTCGAACCAAAAATAAGCGCGTTGCGGGCTATCGCAAATTTTTTCAATGTGAGCATTGATTACTTGGCGGGCCGTACCGATGAGCTGGGCGCGGTCGTAATGCCGGGCGCTATGCAGCTCTCAGATTCGGAACGCGATCTACTTCTTCGTTACCGCCAGCTTCGTCCCGATCTGCAGGAGCTTCTCCTCTCCACTGCAAAAACCTGGACGGACGCTCCCGCTTCGGAGCGCCATAAAAAAGCATAAAAAAATCCCGCCCCTGGAAGGGCGGGAGTGGATGCGGATCAAATTTCATTTACGCTCTTTATACACGGATCGGCGGGATAGTGCCTTAAATTCCCCGTGATCAAGATCGCACCTGTGAATTTTGCTACATCATAAAATTTTCTATCCTCTTCATCTGCAAAAGCAATCGCAGAGGCAGGAACTTCTACATAATTCCCGACAAAGCGGATATAATCCAGGATGGCCCTGACTTCCTGCGCATCGAAGTGAAATTTATCCCGGTGCAAAACTTCGTCGTATTCCGAAAAGATCCGATCATCGCAGCAAAGCGTAAATTCGCCGTTGAAAAATCTACGCACGATCTCCGCCGGCTTCCCTCGCGGCGAAAGCATTGCGGAGACCAAAACATTCGTATCGAGAACGATTTTCATTGCCTCTCATTCCTTCCGACGCGCTGCCGTGATCTCCGCTTCAATTTCTTCCATCGTCATGGGTGTTGCTTGTTCTTGCAATCTCTCCATGGCCCGCAATGCCTTTAATCGCATGGAGAGCGCATAGACTTCCTCAAAATCCCGCTCGGAAATGCTTATCATCATCACTTTGGGCTTTCCATTGTCCGTAATAATTGCATTTCCTTCCCGCGCAACAACTCCGAGGATCGAGCGAGTGTCGTTTCTTAGATCCTTGATGCCATAAAAGTTCATAATATACCTCCCAACAATAGTATACACAATCGTGACACATTTGTCAACCGGTTATTAAATTCTTTCAAGAAGTTCATCGGGCCTTAAAGCAATCACCTTGCTGCCCGTGAAGTCTTTCAGATTGCGGGTAATGATGTAGTCCGCCTTGATCCGCGCGGCGCATACGCTCTGGAGCGCGTCCTCGAAGTCGGGAAATCCGAGCGCGGCCGCCTTTTTCAGATCGTCGGCTTTGAGATCTACGACGTCGAATAAGAGCGTGAGGTGCGAGAAGATCTCTTGCACCCGCTTCGCGTCGAGTTCCTTGCGAAGGATGTAGACGATATTGGGAACGGACAGCGCGGAGATATAACCGGTGAGCTTTTTGACTTCACAGAGCTTGAAGATCTTCTGCGCGGCTTCCGAGAAGGGCTTGCGGTCTGAGAGGACGTCTAAAATGACGTTCGTGTCAATCAAGATTTTCATGCTTTGAGATCCTCTCTGCGCGGAGCGCCTTGTCGTCATAATCTCCTTTGAGAACGCCGACGAGCTCATCGGTAAGGAAGGACACCGTGCGCTCCCGGGAGATGAGCCGTGCGACTTCTCTCCCGTTGCGAAGAATGATGACCTCATTTCCCGATTGTACGTATTGAAGATACTTGCCGAAATTGTTTTGCATTTCGGTTGCGGTTACGGTCGTCATGATTACCTCCTGCTTATTATCTACTATCAGTATATCCGATATTAGCGATTTTGTCAATCCTTCCGGAGAAAATAGTTAATTTTTGCACGCAAAAATTAACTAAAATCGGACGGGAAATTTTTGCTATACTTCTTCCGAGGGAAACTTCCCGAAGGAGAAAGGCAATGAAAGACGAAGATTTTGTGCGGGAGAAGGTGACGGAAGCCTTTCGGCTGCTTGCCGAGGCGCTCACTTATCTCTCGCCGCCCGAGATCCCGAAGCTCACGCTTTGGGTGAACCGAGAAGTTTCGGATCATACGCCCACGCCTGCGTATGATTCTGAACTAAAAAAAATACGCCGACGGAGATCGTGTCGGCGTTTTGTGACGGCAGCAAAGCGGATACCCGAGATTTGGCCCTTGATTTTTCACAGGAGGAGATCAACAAGATGCCAAAACTCAAAGATGGGAAGCCCCGTATTACACGCGACGGTCTGTATCAGATACGGTATCGCCGCGACGGGTATAATGTCCAATTCACAGCAAAAGAAAAAAAGGTAGCAATGGAACGTTTTCGCGAATGGGCGAAAAGCGTGAATGATGAAAAGAAGGCGTTGGTGCCCAAAAAAGCAGAATATTTTGCGGAATTTGCGGAGAGATTTTTCCAAAACGTGAAGCGGATCAACGTCGATGAAGAGACTTACAAAGGGCAGTACCGGACTTATCAGCTCCACATCGAGCCAAAGATCGGAAAAATGCGGCTCAAACAAGTCGGCGTCATGAAGTGCCAAGAGCTCCTTTCGGGCCTGCTCGACATTGGGCGCGGACGCACTTGCGAAACGGTGCGGTGGATCCTGAACGAAATCTTCAATGCGGCTCTCGGAGAAAAGCTCGTCACCGACAACCCGATGAATTTCGTCAAAGTTCCCAAACATATCCGTAAGAAGGGCAAGCGGCTGACGCAGGAAGAGGTTGCCTTCTTCATCGAGGCTTGCAAGCATTCCCGATATCAAAAGTGCTTTATGGTATTTCTCTACACGGGGATCCGCAGAAATGAGCTTTACAGCGCGGTATTCGACGAGAACTTTGTAACGGTTGAAAACGGGAAGCGGCGCACGGGACAGCCGAAAACATGGCGCAAGATCCCGATCGCGTCCGGGCTCAAAGAGTTTCTTCCGCTTCTTCCCGGGGATATTCCCAAGAGCAACGACACGCTCTCGAGCGCATTCAAGAGGATCATGCCGAATAATTCGCTGAAAGATCTGCGGCACACCTTTTCGACGCGCGCGCAAGAGTGCAAGATCTCAAAAGAGTTGGTTGACGTTTGGACGGCGCACATCGACAATAAGGACATGACGAGCGCGGTATATACCCATTTCAGTGAGGAATATCAGCTTGAAGAGATCAAAAAGCTGCAATATTGAGTGCCTTCTACTACCCAAATTCCTACCCAAAAAAGTGCGTTTTGGACAATGTTCCCCGCAAAATACATAAATGAAATGCCACATCTTGTATGCGAGTTTATCTCGTAATACAAAATGTGGCATCCTTGGTCGAGGAGACGGGATTTGAACCCACGACCTCTTGGTCCCGAACCAAGCGCGCTACCAAACTGCGCTACTCCTCGACATTCCGGTGCGATCGTAAGACGTTTTTTGCCGGAACGCATTCTATTATAACAAACTTCCGAAAAATATGCAAGCATTTTCTGCGTGCTTTTCGGAAAACGATCAGGTCGTATTATGACTGCGACGGCTGCGATAGTTCTTTCAACGCGTGGCTGAGCCATACGCGGAAATACGATACGCGCAATGAGAGAATGCGGTATCCGATGTCGATCACAATGTCTAAATGGTAGTAGGGGATCTGGCCGCGGTCCTCTGTGTCTGCCAGGCGCGTCGTGGCCGAAACATCATACCGCTTTGTGCGGTAAATGGCGGCAACGTGACTTTTTACGGTGGTCTCTGTCAGTTGTACAAGATTGGCCACGGCGGGGAGGGAGAGCCATACGCCTTCCGCGTCCACGATGACGGGAATATCCGTGAGGCCGTCTTCCGAGCGATAGCGCAGGAGCGTCTTCTCCGTTGTGACAAGCGTGGGAGGGGTGTGCGACGGAAGGAAATGCATCTCCAAAAATTCCCGCGCGGTCTGCTGTTCTTCAACGGGATAGGCGCAGGGGAGTGTCTCCGCATATTGCCGTGCGAATATCTCAAAGAGGTCTGCCGAATGGAGAAGTGCGGAGATGAGGCTGCTTCGCGTAGGATTTGCGTAGCAATCCGATAGCATCGCCAAGGGTCTCTCGTCGACCCACAGGGAGAGATCTCTGCCGCCATGGCAAACGGGCCGCCTTTTGGCCACGCCGACGCTCTCCATCACGCGGAGAAGCATGATTTTCAAATCCCCGTTGACGGCAGTCGTCGCCGCCCAAACGTTCTCGTGCAGGATCGCATGCCCTGCACGGACGGCTTCGAACCAAAAAGCGCGAAAAACGTCGAGAAATTCGGCCTTCGACATGGCGCGCGGCGGCGTTCGGAGGTCGGCGTGCGCCGCAAAGAATTTGCCGATATCCATCGCGTCGTAGCGGATGGCGTACCCATGGCAAAAGACAGGTTGGGCGGAGCAATTCTCGATCGACGCCTTCAACGAATCGGGCGTGGCGACCATGAGCTTGATATCGACCGCGTCGTCCAACAGAATTTTCAGCGCGGGGAAGCATGTTCCGTCTCGGTCAACGCAAATCAGCCGCAGTTCTCCCAAGACGGCGGGGAGTTTGCCGTAGAGCCACTCTTCCGGACGTCTGCAAGCCAACACAATGTCGCCGCCTTCCTTCGGCGCGCCGCATTCGATGACGGCGCAAATTGCGGGATCATTGGCCGCATAGTTGACCAAGCGTTCGATCGCAGTCTGAAAAGTCATCCGGAAACCTCTTTTGCGTTGGATTCTGTCATGATTATACTCTGTTTTTGCACAAAAGGCAACCGAAATTTCATAAATATGATGGAAATTTCCGAGATAAAAACCCTTCCTACGGGCGGAAGGGAATCGGATAGGGGGATGCGGCGGCTCAACGATACTCCGCGCTTGCGCGCTCGCTCTCGCGGCGGAGGTCGCGCTCCTTGATGGCCTGCTTCTTATCGTAGCTATGCTTCCCTTTGCAGAGTGCGATCTCCACTTTGACGAGGGCGTCCTTGAAATAGACTTTGAGCGGGACGAGCGTATATCCCCGTTCGTTGACGCGCCCCGCGATCTTGGAGATCTCATCGCGGTGCAAGAGGAGTTTGCGGTCCTTCCGGGCGTCCCGTGAAGAGAACGCGCCGCGTTTATCATAGAGGGCGATGTGCATGTTTTTGAGATACACTTCGCCGCCGCGCAACTCGCAAAAACTCTCCCCGAGGGAGGCTCGTCCGCTGCGCAGAGATTTCACTTCCGCACCCTCCAGGACGATCCCGGCCTCATAGCGGTCTTCCACAAAATATTCAAAGGAAGCGGATTTGTTGATGGCGATGATTTTCATGATGTCACCTTGGCGATCAGCCCAAATTGAACTTTCCTTGCGCCCCAATCGACGCCGACCACGCGGATTTGGATGCGCTCTCCGAGGCGGAAACCATGGCGCGTGCCCTTGAGAACGAAGTTGTCCTCGAAAAACGTATAGCTGTCGTCCGGAAGCGTTTCGATCGGCAGAAATCCTTCGACGGTATTGGGCAGCTCGGCGTACAGGCCGAATGCCGTGACGCCCGAAATGACCGCCTCATATTCCTCGCCGATCCTGTCCTGCATGTAAGCTGTGATATAGAGCGCGTCGACGTCGCGTTCCGCCTCGGCCGCATTGCGCTCCGTGAGCGAAGAACGGGCGGCCGCTTCGGAGACGAACGACGCATGCGCCGTCCGTGCGGTCTCGGGATCGAGCAGAAAATCCTTGATGATCCGATGGATGCAGAGGTCGGGATAGCGGCGGATGGGGGACGTGAAGTGACAGTAACATTCGGACGCGAGCCCGAAATGTCCGAGATTTTCCGCCGCATAGCGGGCCTTCATCATGGAGCGCAACATGACGCGGTTGACGACGGAATAGAGCGGCGAATCCGCGATCTGTCCGATCAGAGCCCCGTAATCCTGCGGCATGACATGCGCGGGATCGAACCTTGCGGGGATCCCGGCCTCTTTGAGAAAGGCGGAAAAGCCGCGGGCCTTTTCCTCCGACGGGCGTTCATGGACCCGATAGACGAAGGGCATCTTATGCTCGGTCATGATCGCGGCGACGCTTTCATTGGCGATCACCATGAATTGCTCGATCATGTCATGCGCGATCGTGCGGCGGGATTCCGGAATGGAGATTTTTCCGTCGCGGAAGAGGATCTTGGCCTCCTTCAGGTCGAGATCGACGGCGCCGCGGCGGGCCCTCGCCGCCTTCAGGATGTTCGTGAGCGCGACGGCATCTTCCGTGAACCGTATGAGGTCGGGATAGGCTTCGAGCGCCTCCGGTTGTTTTTCATAGATGGCTGCGACGGCGTCGTAAGTCATGCGGTGCCGGGAGCGGATGACCGACGGCGCGATCTGCTTTTTGAGCACCCGCCCTTCGGCGTCGATCGTCATGAGACAGGAGAGCGTGAGACGGTCGGCCCCTTCGTTTAAGGAACAGATCCCGTTGGAAAGCGCCGCGGGCAGCATGGGAAGGACGCGATCCGGGAAGTAGACGCTGGTCCCGCGCAAAAAGGCCTCCCGATCGATCGTGCGGTTGCGCTTTACATAGTGGGAGACGTCTGCGATGTGCACGCCCAGCGCAAAATTTTTGCCATGCCGTTCGATGGAGATCGCGTCGTCGATGTCGCGCGTATCCTCGCCGTCGACCGTAATGATCAATTTCTCGCGCAGATCGAGGCGGCCCCGACAGTCGATGGGCAACGCGGCCGCACGGTCGGCGGCAGCGAGTACATCGGACGGGAATTGTTCGCGCAGACTGTGGGCGCGGATGATCGCGCGCTCTTCGGTCAGAAAATCCCCGTCTTTCCCGAGGATCTCGATGATTTCGCCGACGGGCCCCTGCGCCGGATAGGCGTCGATGCGGGCGACTGCCTTGGCGCCCGAGGGACAGCGGAGATGCTTTCCGGACGGAATAAAGACATCCGCCGCATATTTTCTTTCGTCGGGATGCAAATAGCCTGCCTTTCTCTCGTGACGGTATACGCCGACGATTTCCTTGAAGCCGCGCTCGAAGATGTGGAGCACTTCGCCTTCGTCGCCGTATTTTCCGCCGACGCGAAAGGCGAGGACGATATCGCCATGCAGCGCGCCGCGAAGGGAGCCGCGGGGAATAAAGAGATCGCCCGAGCCGTCGTCCGGCGTAAAGAAGCCGAAGCCGCGCTCATTGCCCGTGATCGTACCGCGCTTTGCGCAGAATGTTTCCGCCGTGCCGAATCGGGAACGTTGATCGACAAGAAGTTGTCCTTCGCGGACAAGCGAGAGGAGCATTTCGCGAAGGACGCGCGCCTCCGCTTTCCCGAGCCTGAGCGCTTTTGCGATCTCTTCGTCGGTTTTCAGCGCCAACGCGCCCGATTGAATTTGTTTGAGCAGGGATTGTTTTGCGTTCAATGGTACTCCTATGAAAAAGCGGGCAAGCAATTGCCCGCCCGCTTCGGTATCGTAATTTTGATCAAACACCCCAAATGGCTTCGATCTGAAGAATGAAGAACACGACTGCAAGCACGGCGAGAACGCCGAGACAGATGAGTGTCCACATCTTGAGCTTGGATTCGATCGAGCGGCCCTTGTTTTTGCCGTAGAAAGTTTCACTCGAGCCGCCGAGCGCATCAATGCCCTGTGAGTTGCCGGGCTGAAGCATGACGAGCACAATGGCGGCAAGCGCGGCGATCCCCATCAGGACGATCAGCGTAATGCTCACGATGCGATAGGGCAAAAAGTTTGCCGGCACGAGCAAATTGGCGATGTAGGATGTAAGTTTATTCATATGCATTTCCTTTTCCAAATCAAAATACGAACTATAGTATACCATACCCGTGTGGAAAAGACAAGTTTTTTTACGGCGGTTTTTGAAAAAATGCAAAAAAATCCCCCTCCGAAGAGGGGAAGGGGAATTATTTGGTGCCCTTGAAGATGTTCTCGTCGCCGAGAATGAGGATGCAATTGCCGTTGACGTTGGAACGCTTCTGATATTCGTCCCAAAGTTTATCGAACTCCTTTTGCTGCTCCTCGTTGAGTTCTTCCTTGTAGGCCTTCTGCACGGCCTCTACATTCTTATATTCCCAGACGATCGCGAAGGGGGATAGGAAGGCTTTGAGGAGGATCTCGGCGTCGGAATCGTCGCTGCTAATTTTGGCCTTCGTCATGAAATGAAGGGTGGCGTCCGCTTCATCGAGTTTTTCCCCGGCTTGTTTTTCAATGGCGTCGTGGAGCTTTTCCGAAATTTTGAGTTCGGTGTAGCCCTCTTTTTCATAGGCGGATTTGATCTTGCCCCAGGTGGAACCGCAGGCGCAGAGCGCGAACAGCATCACGGTAGCAAGAAGTGTGGCGACAATCGCCGCAAATTTCTTTTTCATATTCATTCTCCTTATTTTATTGTAGCCTTATTTTAGCGCATTTCTGTGAAATCGTCAACCGATTAACAAAAGATTGTGCGGAAAATTTTTCGGTCGCAGTGCGTAAAGATGCGGCTTCGTATTTGACATTTTCTCTTCCGTGCGCTATAATGAACCCATGGACAATTTGATCCTCATCGGGATGCCGGCGTCCGGGAAAAGTACGATCGGAAAACTGCTTGCGGATATGAGCGGGCGCGTCTTCCTCGATGGAGACGACCTCATTTGCCGCGCGACGGGGGAAGAACTCTCCGCAACGATCGCCCGCGTGGGCGCGAGCGGCTTTATTCCCATTGAGGAACATGTGCTCTGCGCCATCCATGCCTCGCATGCGGTCATCGCAACGGGTGGGAGCGCGGTATATTCGGCGCGGGCGATGGCGCATCTCAAAGAGAAGGGGATCGCCGTCTACTTAAAGACGCCGTTTGCGGAGATCGCGGCCCGCATCCCCGATTTTGCGGCGCGCGGCGTGGTAATGCGGGGGAGGGTGTCCACTTTGCAGGAACTTGACGCGGAGCGCACGCCGCTCTATGAAAAATATGCGGATATCACCGTGGATTGCGCGGGAAAATCGCCCGTACAGATCGCGGAGGAACTTTTGAACGTATGAGAATTTGTGTTTACGGCGCGGGGGCGATGGGGACGAGTCTCGGCGCGGGCCTGGTGCGGGAGAACCCCGGCCTCGCCTGTGATTTTGTAACCCGCAATGCCGCGCACGTCGAGGCGCTCAACGCGCGCGGAGCGGATTTGATCGGGGGATCGGCGCAAGTTTGCGTCCGCGTGCATGCCCTCCTTCCCGCAGAGATGAAAGGGGAGTACGACGTCATCTTTCTCGCCACGAAGCAGCGGGAGAACGCCGGGATCGCCGCATTTTTGCGCCCCTATTTGAAGGAGGACGGCGCGCTCGTCACCGTGCAAAACGGCCTGCCCGAAACAGGGCTTGCAGAGACATTCGGCGCGGACATGGTATACGGCTGTGCGCTCGGTTGGGGCGCGGAGCTCGTCTCGCCGGGCGTCGTCAAGCTCTCGTCGGAGGGCGAACTTTGCCTCGCGCTCGGGGCATACGGCACGGGGGACAAGCTGAAAGGACTTCAAACGTTGCTTTCGTCCGCCTTTACGGTGACGGTCGGGGATCTTGCCGAGATCAGATACAGCAAACTCGTCGTCAACGCGGCCTTTTCCACGCTCTCCGCGATTTCGGGTCTCACGTTCGGCGCGCTGTCGCGGAAGTATAAAAAGCAAGCCATCGGGCTCATGCGCGAGACGGTCGCCGTCGCAAGAGCGGCGGGATGCAGACGGCTCGTGCAGAACGGGCACGATATTCTGAAATTTGCGCAAAGTCCCTTTGCGGGACTCATGCTCCCTGTTGCGATGAAAGCGCATCGGGATATCCGTTCGGGAATGCTGCGCGATTTGGAGGCGGGAAGGCGGTGCGACGTCGATTTCGTTGCGGGCGCTGTAGTACGCGAGGGACATAAAATGGGCATACCATGTCCGAGGTTGGAGCGTGCGGTCGCGCTTGTGCATGACATCGAAAACGGCTTTGCCGAGATCGCGCCCGAGAGCCTCGCCCTCCTGGAGGAGATATGAGACTTATCCTCATTCGCCACGGCGATCCGGATTATGTGCGCGATGACTTAACGGAGAAAGGGAAGCGGGAGGCGGCGCTTCTCGCCGAGCGGGCTTCGAAATGGCATGTGGATGAAGTCTATACTTCTCCACTCGGCCGTGCCGTTGCAACGGCAAAGCCCTGCCTCGACGCCTGGGGCAAGCAAGCCGGGATCCTCGACTGGGCGCAGGAATTTTTCTTTCCCGAACCCGACCGCGACGCACAGGGCTGGTTGCGCGTTCCGTGGGATTTCTTCCCCGCCGATTGGACGGGCTACGATGAGAACTTTGCGGAGAATCGTTGGACGGAAGTCGCGATGCTTGCGCATGCAAAGCCGCGTTACGAGATGACATGCGCCGCGCTGGACGCTTTTCTGGCGTCTCGCGGGTATGCGCGGAAGGGGCGGTATTACCGCGCCGTTGCGCCGAACGAGAAAACCGTCGTGATCTTTTGCCATTTCGGCATCTCGATGATCATGCTCTCCCACATTCTCAATATCTCGGCGCAGGCCCTTCTCCACGGGTTCTATCTTGCGCCGACCTCCGTTACCATCCTCAATACCGAGCAGCGGCGAGGCGACGAGGCATATTTCCGTGCCGAACGCATCGGCGATTGCCATCATCTCATCGCGGGCGGCGAGCCCATCTCCGAAAGCGGTTATTTTACAAAAATCTTTCAAGAAGCTCCACCGGAGCATAAGGAGTGAACTATGGATTATAAAGCATTGGCCGAGCGGCTGATCCCGGGGAATTATCCCGCACTCGATCATTATGAGAAAAAATATCCTCCCCGTGATCTGCCCAAGGGCGCGGAGGTCACCCGTCTTGCGCCCTCACCGACGGGATTTATCCATCTCGGCAATCTGTTTGCCGCCATCGCCAACGAACGCATTGCGCACAGAAGCGGCGGCGTCTTATATCTCCGGATCGAAGATACCGACTTGAAGCGCAAGGTGGACGGCGCCGTCGAAGCCGTCATCAAAGCTCTCGATTATTTTGATATCAAATTTGACGAGGGCGCCGAGATCGGCGGCGACGAGACGTATGGCCCGTGGTATCAGCGCGGGCGCGCCGAGATCTACCGCGCGTTCGTCAAGCATCTCATCGAAATCGGAAGGGCATATCCGTGCTTTTGTACCGAAGAAGAACTTACTGCGCTCCGCGAGGAACAGACCGCCCGCAAGGAGGTCACGGGCTACTACGGCAAATACGCCCGTTGCAGAGACCTCACCGAGGAGGAAATTTACGCAAATCTCGATGCCGGCAAGCCCTTCGTCATTCGCCTGAAATCGCTCGGGAATCCCGAAATCAAGCACAAATTCCATGACGAGATCAAGGGCGACATCACAGTGCCCGAAAACGATCAGGACGTCGTGATCCTCAAATCCGACGGCATTCCCACCTATCACTTCGCGCATGCCGTCGACGACCATTTCATGCGGACGACGCTCGTCATCCGCGGCGAGGAGTGGCTTGCCTCTCTGCCCATCCACATCGAGCTCTTCGACGCGCTCGGATTCAGCCGTCCCCGTTACGGCCACAACTGCTCCCTCATGAAACAGGACGGCGAGACGCGCCGCAAATTGAGCAAGCGCAAGGATCCCGAGCTCTCCCTCGAATTTTATCGGAAGGAGGGATATTTCGCCCGCGCCGTCAAAGTCTATATGCTGACGCTGCTCAATTCCAACTTCGAGGAATGGTATCAGAAAAATCCCGACGCGCCCCTCGACGAATTTAAGTTTACGGCGGCAAAAATGTCGAAGAGCGGCACGCTGTTTGACCTCGATAAGCTGAACGACATCTCCAAGAACGAACTCTCCAAACTGTCCGCGGAGGAAATGGCGGCATTTTTGAAGAGCTGGGCCGAGGAATTTGGGTCGGAGGCGCAGAAGGCTTATTTCAATGACGAGGAGAAGATGCGCCGGGTCCTCACGCTCTGCATGGGGATCGGCGGCAAGAAGCGCAGGAAGGATTTCACGACCGCTTCGCAGGCGACAGAGTTTATCAAGTACTTTTTCGAGCGTCCCGAAACCTATGAAAATTTCCCCTGCGGCCAAACGGATTGCGTGTGCATTTTGAGGCAGTTTCTCGAAGCGTACCGCTACGGCGACGACGCGCAGGCGTGGTTTGGCAAGGTAAAAGAAATTGCCGCGGCCAACGGATTTGCCGCCGAGATGAAGGACTATAAGGCGGATCCCGCCTCGTATAAGGGCAGCGTCGCCGACGTTGCGGAGATCTTGCGGATCGCCGCGACGGGAAAGGCGAATACGCCCGATCTTTGGACGATCATGCAGATCCTCGGAGAGGACGAAGTCCGCGAAAGGATCCTTAAGGCGCTGTGGGAAGTCGCCGAACATTGGTGGGGGGAGAATCAAACGCCCGAGCTGGAGAACGCATTGGATGAAATGATCGCCCATGTCACGGACAAACCGGGAGAAGATCGATGAGCAGGGCGGACGAGATCTTTATTGCGAATTGCAGGGATATCCTCGAAAACGGGGTTTGGGATACGGCGCGCGAAGTCCGTCCGCATTGGGAAGACGGGACCCCCGCGCATACCGTGAAAAAGTTCGGAGTCGTCAACCGCTACAATTTGCAGGAAGAATTTCCCGTTCTGACGCTTCGCCGCACCGCCTTCAAGAGCTGCATCCGCGAACTGCTTTGGATCTGGCAGAAGAAGAGCAATAACATTCACGACTTACATTCGCACATCTGGGACAGTTGGGCGGATGAAAGCGGGTCCATTGGGAAGGCATACGGCTACCAGCTTTCGATCAAGCACCGCTATCCCGAAGGGGAGTTCGACCAGGTGGATCGCGTCCTGTATGACCTCAAACACAATCCCGCCTCCCGCAGGATCTTGACCAACCTCTATAATTTCGACGATCTGCACGAGATGCATCTCTATCCCTGCGCCTATTCCATGACGTTCAATGTTTCGGGAGATACGCTCAACGGGATCCTCAACCAGCGCTCCCAGGATATGCTCACGGCCAACAATTGGAACGTCGTGCAATATGCGGTTTTGCTCGTGATGTTTGCGCAGGTTTCGGGCCTGAAAGCGGGAGAACTTGTGCATGTGATCGCGGACGCGCACATCTATGACCGTCATGTTTCGATCGTCAAGGAGATCATCGAGAGGGCACCCATGTCCGCGCCGCGGCTTCACGTAGACGCTTCCATCGAAAATTTTTATGATTTCACGGAGGATTCCTTCTCGCTTGAAAATTACGAGTATCATCCGTTTGAAACAAAAATTCCCGTGGCGATTTAAGGGGCGATCCGAGGAGAAAAACCATGAAGGCAATTTTTCATGCGGATAAAAAATGGGGTATCGGAAAGGGCAACGGGCTCATGTTTTCCCTCCCGAAGGACATGAAATTTTTCCGCGAGACGACCGCGGGCAAGACCGTCGTGATGGGGCTCAACACGCTCCGTTCCTTCCCGGGCGGCAAGCCGCTCAAAAACCGCGTCAACATCGTTCTCTCCCCGGAAGACGTCGCGGAGGACGTCGTCACCGTACACAATCTGGAGGAACTTTTCGAGAAAATCAGGAAGTATCCCGCGGACGATGTGTTCGTCATCGGCGGGGCAAGCGTCTATCGGGAACTGCTTCCGTATTGCACGGAGGCGCTTGTGACCAAAGTCGATGCGGACGGAGGGGCGGACGTGTTCGTTCCCAACCTCGACGAAGATGACAATTTCGAGCTTGCCTTTGAGAGCGAACCCGAAGAGGACAACGGCTACGCGATCAAGTTCTGTACGTATCGCAACTTCGCCCCCCGCGCCCTATAACCCCGCGCCATATAAAACGTTCAAAAAGCGAAGAGCTCTCCGTGCAAAACTGCATGGAGAGTGATTTTATTGTCCTGCGGCAAACTTATAGCACCGTTCAGGCAATAAAAAGGGAACAACGGAAGGGCGTACTCTTTCGCCGCGCCATTATTTTTCAATGCCGAACAGCAAATTCGGCTCGATTCCGAATTTTTCATAGAGAAGCAGAATGCTGTCGTATCCGGGCTTCTTTCTTCCTAAAAGCCATTGGCTGACCGTCGTTTGGTTGACTCCCAAAGCATCTGCGAAAGCCTGCTGGGAGAGTTCTTGTTCCTGTAGGACCTGTCGGATCACATCGATATACCACATAGGAAAATTTTACAAAAAATCAGGTCAAAAGACTTGACATAGGTCAAAAGACCTGATATAATTTCAGCATCGACATTTTATAAGGAGTTTACTTATGGACGACAGCAGCAGTAACAAAATTGCACGGTTTTTGCTCACCTTTTTCTTGGGTTTTATCGGCAGCTTTATCATCAACCACACCAGCATGAAACCCAACGGATGGAAGTCAAGAACGTGCGCGTACTTCTTTCTCAGCATCGTAACGTTCGGGATCTACGGATTGGTTGCATCGATCTGCAATTTCACCTTCAAAGCAGACAGCGGTAGCAATATCGGCTATTTCAAGGACTGATAAAAAAATCTTCTGAAAAAACACCTGAAGCAAAATAACTTCAGGTGTTTTTTCTTGGGAATGCCCTCTTTTTTGTTGTCAAAAGCGACGAAAAGTACTATAATCATCTATGGTTTTTCAAAGGAACAAAGATTTATGGTCAGAGAAGATTTAAGAAACATTGCGATCATTGCCCACGTCGACCACGGCAAGACGACCCTCGTCGACCAAATGCTCAAACAGGGCGGCACATTCCGCGAGAATCAAGTCGTGGAAGAGCGCGTGATGGACAGCGGCGACTTGGAGCGCGAACGCGGCATCACCATTCTCGCGAAGAATACTTCCATTCACTATAACGGTGTCAAGATCAACATCGTCGATACCCCCGGTCACGCCGATTTCTCGGGCGAAGTCGAGCGCGTGCTCAAAATGGTCTCGGGCGTCCTCATCCTCGTGGACGCCGCCGAAGGTCCCATGCCGCAGACCCGCTTTGTCACGCAAAAAGCGCTCGAAATGGGCCATAAACTCATCATCGTCGTCAACAAGATCGACCGTCCCGATGCGAGAGTCAAAGAGGTCGTAGACGAAGTTTTAGAGCTCCTCATGGACCTCAACGCCTCCGACGATCAGCTTGAGAGTCCGTTCGTCTTCTGTTCGGGGCGAGACGGCACCTCCAGCCTCGATGAGGATGAGGCTGGCACCGATTTGAAGCCGCTCTTCGATATGATCCTCAAGCACTTCCCGCCGCTCACACTCGACGAGACGGGGCCGCTGCAACTGCTCGTCTCCTCCATCGACTATAACGATTATGTCGGCAGGATCGGCATCGGCAGGATCGAGCGCGGGGTCATCAAGCAGGGGCAGGAAGTCGCCATCTGCAATTTCAACCATAAAGATGTCAATGGGAAGGGCAAGATCGTCAACCTCTATGAGATCGAAGGACTCGAGCGCGTTTCCTGCGAGAGCGCCATGGCGGGCGATATCGTCTGTTTTTCGGGCCTCGAAAAGATCAACATCGGCGATACGGTCTGTTGCCCCGAAACGGTGGAAGCCGTGCCGTTCGTCAAGATCTCCGAGCCCACCGTTGAGATGATCTTTTCCGTCAACGATTCTCCGTTTGCCGGCAAAGAGGGCAAATGGGTGACGTCGCGCCATCTGCGGGAGCGGCTGTACCGCGAGCTCTTGCGCGATGTATCCTTGCGCGTCGAAGATACCGATTCCACCGACTCGTTCCGCGTGAGCGGGCGCGGCGAGATGCACCTCTCCATCCTCATCGAGACGATGCGGAGAGAGGGTTATGAATTTCAGGTCAGTTCGCCCAAGGTGCTCTTCAAAGATGTGGACGGAGAGAGATATGAACCCGTCGAGCGGCTCATCGTCGACGTCCCCGAGGCCGGTACGGGCGCCGTCTTCGAGAAGATGGGGCTGCGGAAGGGCGAATTGGTGCATATGAGCGCCATGGGCTCCCGGATGCGTTTGGAATTTCTCGTGCCCGAGCGCGGTCTGTTCGGCTACAAGAGCGAATTTTTGACGGATACCAAGGGTGAAGGCGTCATGAGCGCGGTATTTTATGAATATCAGCCGTATAAGGGCGAAATTCAGCGCAGACTTTCCGGCTCGCTTGTCGCCTTTGAGACGGGGGAAGCGGTCACTTACGGCCTCTTCAACGCGCAGGGCAGAGGGACGCTCTTCATCACGGCCGGAACGCCCGTCTATGAGGGCATGGTGATCGGCGTTTCCCCCAAAGAGGGAGATATTAACGTCAACGTCTGCAAGACCAAACACCTCACCAACACGCGTTCCTCTTCCTCGGACGAAGCGCTTCGGCTCATCCCGCCCAAGAAGTTTTCTTTGGAGGAAGCGCTCGAATTTATCGGAGACGACGAGCTCGTGGAGATAACGCCCAAAAATATCCGCATCCGAAAACGCATCTTGGATGGGGAGCTCCGCGCGAAAGCCCGCGCCAAAGCAAAAGCAGGTGAATAAAAAATACGTCCCGATTGAAGGGACGTATTTTTTGCCTTTTTCGTCTTACAGTGTTTGAAGTGCGAGGAGGATGATGGCGGCCGTCGCGACGAGAAGAACGAGCGAAAGGAGCAGTGCCAGGATGGCGATGCGTTTCGCACGGGCGCCGATGGGCAGGTCGTTGAGATTGCACTGGAATTTTGCGTAGCGGAAGACGCGGATGAGATAGATGTAGGGATAGATCTCAAAAATGATTGCCGCGAGCAGGAGTGTGAGCGTCCCGAAGAAAACGAAGAGGACGGTCGCGTCGAAATGATACGTCTGAAAGATGAAGTAGAATCCTGCCGCGCAGAGTACGCCGATCACGGCGAGGGCGATACAGCCCGCCGAGCCGCGGATGGAGCGCCTGCCGAAGTATTCCGTCGTACTTCTGGTGACGGGATCGCCCATGAACTCCCGATACTTTTTTGCCATGCGGCTATTGCCGAGGGCGCTGTTTACAAGGTCATCAAGGATCGTATGTGACATAGGACACCTCCTTGCCGATATCATACCACCGTTTTGCGCATTTGTCAAGATATCCTTACAAATCTTACGGCGATGGGGACATCTCGCCGAACTTTGATGCAAGAACGCCTGCAAGGGCAAAAAACGGGGGATTTATAACATAATTTTCCCGTTTTGCACAGTATTATGCCAAACATAATACTGTGCAAAACCCATAAATTATATTTCAAAAACCCGAACCACGCCGCTTTTGGCAAGTTTCGGGTTTTTTCGAAAAGTGATCGGCACTCCCTTGACAAGCCCCCTGTTTTGTGGTAAAATCAAAATGCCAAACAAACTTTATATCCCGAGAGAAGGAGGGCACGGTCTTTCTATGTAAATCAAAAATTTAAGGGGAGGAGTATATCCTGCCCACGCGTTGCTCATGTTAGAATTTGGCAAAACTGCAAATTCCAATATATGGGCAATGTAAAACCGTGCCGTATATAAAGTTTGTTTGGCGACAACCGGAGTTTGCGTTTTGCGTGCGCTGACCTCGGTTGGCGCATTTTTATTTTATCAAGGAGAAATTGTTATGAAAAAATGGCTCACAGCGATCTTGACGGTCGCATTTACGGTTTGTCTTTTCCTCGGGCTCTCCGCTTGCATTTATACCGATCAATTCGGCAACATAGGCGGTTCGGGTTCAGGCTCTTCGGGAGGGAGCTCTTCAAGCGGCTCGAGCGGCTCGAGCGGCGGAAGCAGTGCGCCGAAGGAGGACAACGACGGCACCTTCATCTATTCGGGCGCTTCCGTGAAAGCGGCGAATCCCTCGATCTCGGGTGACATCGTGATCCCCGCCTCGCATAACGGGGTTCCGATCGATACGATCCCCGCATCGGCCTTCAAGGGTTGCACCGGCATTACGTCGATCACGGTTCCCGAGAGCGTAACCTCCATCGGCGAAAGTGCATTTAACGGGTGCTCGCTCCTTCGGAGCATTACATTGCCTTTTGTAGGAAATCGAAAGGGAAACACGGGAAGAGCCGCTTGTTTTGGCTATATATTCGGGACAACTTCTTATCAAAACGGTACAAAAATTTCACAGTCCTATCCGGATTGGACTGAAAATTTCTATTTGCCGACTGCTTTACGCAATGTAACGATTACGAACGAAACCGTAATTGGGGCCGGGGCATTTCAAAACTGCTTTATGTTAGACAATATTGATATAACTGATGGGATTTTGCAAGTTGGAGCAAAGGCTTTTGCGGGTTGTTCTAATATTGAAGAAATCAGTTTGCCGAACATTGCGATTATTCCCGCTAACTTATTCCAAGGGTGCATTGCATTGAGTAATTTTACGATTAATGATTCTGTGGATACCATAGGAGCGAGCGCATTTAAGGGGTGTAGCGCGCTTTCGATCAATTCTGGTACAGCAGGGGAAGTTATCATTCCCGATAGTGTTACCACAATCGAGGAAGGCGCATTTAACGGGTGCTCTTTCCTGCAAAAAATCACATTGCCATTTATAGGGAGCAGAAAAGGAAACACGGGAAAAACGGCTTGCTTTGGATATATTTTCGGTACAGAATCATACCAAAACGGAATCAAGATCACGCAAGCCTATCCGGATTGGGCAGAAAATTTTTATTTGCCGACTACTTTACGAAGCGTGACAATAACCAATGAAACCGTAATCGGAGCGGGCGCATTTCAAAACTGCTCCATGCTGAATGAAATTCGCATCAATTCCGCGGCTCAAGGTAATGTTGGCATCGATGTCTTCAGCAATACGGCATCGCCGACGTGGTTCTGAACAGAAATCAAAATGCCTCAAAACCCTTGCCTTCGTGCGAGGGTTTTGTCATACAGAAGGCGGCTTGGACATAGCATAGGGTATGCAAGAAATCAAGACAAGCATTCTTACGATCGAACAGCAGAAAAGAATTTCGATGACGGGCGTCTCTTCCGTCGACGCCTTCTCCGAGACGGAGATCGTACTCACGGTGAACGGGACGCGCGTACACATCACGGGCGCGCATCTCAAGGTACTCGCTTTCTCGGAAGGGACGGGGAATTTTGCGGCGAGCGGGGAGATCGTCTCCGTGCGCTATGGCAATAAGAACAGCCTCAAGAAGTTATTCCGATGAGAGAGCAAATTTATTGTTTTCTCGTCGCTGCGCTTGCGGGTGCGGCTGGCGGACTTTTCTATGAGCCGTTTTGGGCGGTCGGGAAATTATTTCGGTTGCGCGGCGTGCGGTATGCCGCAGATTTCCTTTTCTGTCTGTTGTTTACCGTCGGCTTTCTCTGCCTGTCCGTAATTTTGCGGTTTCCGACGTTCAGACTGTATATGGCGGGCGCAATTTGCCTCGGTTTTTGCCTCTATCGGAAAAGTTTGCATAAAATTGTTGCAATTTTATCGAAAAGGGTGTATAATGAAATCAGAAGACTTGGAAAGGATCGGAAACAATGTCGAAGAAATGGCTCGTCCCGGAAGAGAAAGCAAAACGCCTCGCCGTCGGTGCAATCGTAGCGGGCGTCCTTGTCGTGCTCTTCTTGATTGTCGTCATGGTCATCCAGTTCGTGCAATTGGGCGTTGCGGCGGCAGAGCAGAAGCGGATCGAACAAGAGATCGAGCAATATGAACGGCTTCTCGAAGAAGGGAAAAAGGACTTAGAATATTACGAATCGGAGCTTGGGATGTATCACCAGGCGCTCCAACAGGGCTGGAAGACTCCTTGAAATGAAAACAGCGATCATTGATATCGGTTCAAATTCCGTTCGCCTTATGCTTTGGGCGGACGGAAAAACTTTATATAAAAAGCTCAAAACGACCCGTCTCGGCGAGGGGCTTGCGCGAACAGGGCGGCTTTCCCCCGAAGCGATCGAACGCACCGCGGCGGCAGTCGCCGCGTTTTTTGATGAAGGAAAGCGCGCGGGGGCCGTCGTGATGGCATTTGCGACCGCCGCAGTCCGCTGTTCGGAGAACGGGGTCCGGTTTGTCGACGCCGTTCGTGCGCGCTGCGGCCTCGAAGTGGACGTCGTATCGGGCGAGGAAGAGGCAAATTTGGCGGTCTTGGGCGCGCTCGGCGACCGTGACGGCGGCGTCATCGACATCGGCGGCGCCAGCACGGAGATTTGTCTGCGCAAAGGCGGCGCGACGGTTTTTTCGACGAGTTTGAATCTCGGCGCCGTGCGGCTTTACGATCTTTGCAGAGATCGCAGGGCGTCGCTCGAGGAGGAGATCGGCAGGGCGCTCTCCGTCCTTCCCGCCGCGGAGGATGTGGGGCGGATGTACGCGGTCGGCGGCACGGCAACGACGCTTGCCGCGCTCAAATTGGGTCTTCCTTCGTATGACGCCGATAAGATCCAGGAGCTTCCCATGGGGATCTCGGAGGTCGCCGCGCTGACGGACAGGCTGTTTGCCGTCCCTGCGGACGAGCGCCGCAGTTTTGCGGGCATGGACCCGCACCGCGCCGATATTATTGCGGGCGGCGCGCTCCTGCTTTTGGAGATCATGAAAACGTGGTCTCTGACCGAAGTCCATGCCTCCGATCGCGACAATTTAGAGGGCTATTTGATCCTGAGAGGAATGATATGAGCGGTAGGATCAAAAGAATTTTCTATCAAATTGCCGATCTCACGCTCTACGCTTTGGCGGTAGCCTCCATGGTCACGATGATCCTGTTGCAGATGGGGCGAAACTTCGGCGCAGGAGATTGGGCTGCGGGGATCGCGGCCTTTCTCTGTATCGTCTTGCAACTTCCCGCCGCCATCCACGAGCTGGGCCATCTGATTTTCGGATGGCTTGCGGGGATGAAATGTGCCTCGGTCACGGTTTCTTATCTGCGGATCGGGGGCGGCCGCGTGAGATTTGCCAATCCGTCTTATGCGGGCGCGGCAGAGATGTATCCGAAAAACGGAAATAAAATTTACGCAAAGACGGTCGCCTTTACGGTGGGCGGCGCGGTTTTGGGATTTTTGGTCGGGGGCGTGCTCCTTGCGCTCTTTTTGGCGCTTCCGTACCATCCCGCGCTGCTGTTTTGCGGTCTGCTCGCACCTTTTGTCTTCTATGAGAGTCTGCGTGCATGGATCCCGGCCGAACTTCCCGCCGGGAAAACGGATGGGGCGGTCCTCATGGGGCTCATAAAAAAGTCCCCCGAGGAGGAGATCATGCTCCGCGTTCTCACGGCGCAGGGGATCTTATACCGCGGACTCTTTTCGGATATTCCGGAGGCGCTTCTCTTCGATACACCTGTCGTGCGGGAGGATCTGCCGGCGTTTTTGTCGCTCATGATGCTACGGGTCCAATATTTGCTCGACCGGGGAGAGGAAGACGGCGCCTCAGAGGCGCTCTTTCGCCTCAAATTGCTTTCGGAGTATTTTTCGGACGAGGAATCCGCGTATGCGGAACGCTATTCCGAGTATTTTCGCGGAAATTTTTCCGCGGTCCGTTCTCCGTTCTACGGGGTCGACCGCTTGGAGGAGAAATTGGCCGCGCGCGAAAAAAAAATTCTGCCCGGGGCAGAATAAGTTTTCGATAGATACTTTCCGTGATTACGGCAAGAAAATGAATATCAGGCGATCGGCCTTTCGCAGTATGAAGTTGTAAGTAGGAGAATCAGTCGGAAAGCCCGAGCAAATAATCGGAAGTTACGTTAAAATAGCGCGCAATCTTCGCAATATTGTGCGCGGTCGGATCGCTCTTATTGGTTTCCCAATAACATACAATCCCCAAGCTGACGTTCAGATCTTTCGCTACCGTCGCTTGGGATAAGCCACGTTCTTTTCTAAGTTCCATGAGCCGCTCTGCAAATACTTTCATATTTCCATTATAACAGAGATGCCGACGAAAAGCAATCGTTTTTGTCTAAATATTTTAAGTCCGTGTAAAAAAATCATTACAAAATATTGATTATTTCCGCTTTCATTCGGGAAAGCATGCAGAACCTTGTATTATGATTCGGATTTTGTTTGTCTGTCATGGAAATATTTGCCGTTCTACGATGGCCGAGAGCATGTTCGCGCATATGCTCAAAGAATGCGGCCTCGATGGATTCGTGGCGGTCGATTCCGCGGCGACGCACACCGACGAGATCGGAAATCCGCCGCATCCGGGGACGGTTCGGAAGCTGCGGGAACACAACATCCCGCTCGTCCCGCATAGGGCGCGCCTCTTGACGCGGGCAGACGGAGAGCGGTATGACGCGATCATCGGCATGGATGAGGAGAATCTTCGCCATATGCGCCGCATTCTCGGGGAAAAATATTCCGCAAAAATTTCTCTGTTGCTCGATGAAACGCCGTCGCCGCGCGCGATCGCCGATCCGTGGTATACCGGTAATTTCGACGAAACGTATCGCGATCTTGATATGGGATTGCGCGCGCTTCTTAAAAGACTTGTGCGCGAAGGCCGCATTCCGGGGGTGGATGAATGAAACATATGCTGTGGACGCCGTTGCCGCTTGAAGATGTTCGGGTGACGGACCGCTTTGCTCAAAACGCGTTTCGCAAAGAGCTCGACTATCTTCTCTCGCTCGAGCCCGGGCGTCTCCTCAAGGGATTCTATGAGAACGCGGGGATAGATTCTCCGTTCGTTCGATATGGCGGGTGGGAGAATACGCTCATCGGGGGGCATACGCTCGGCCATTATCTCTCGGCTCTGGCGCATGCCTACGCCTCGGCGCCGAAGGAGGATCGGGCGGCCTTGCTTTCTCGCCTGAAAGAGCTGATCGAAGGGCTGCATACCTGTCAGAACGCGGTCGGTTCGGGGCTTATTTGGGGCGCGCTTCCCGTGGCGGGCGGCATCGAAGCGCAATTTGACAATGTAGAGCGCGGCCGCGTCGACATCAAACGTCAAGCGTGGGTGCCGTGGTATACGCTCCATAAACTTCTGAACGGACTTTTGGACGTCCGGGCGGAGCTCGGCATGTGCGGCGGAGCCGCGCGCGAAATCTCAGCGGAGGCGCTCGAGATCGCGGCCGGATTGGGAGATTGGGTCGCGCGGCGGGCGCTCGGATGGGATACGCGGACGGCAAAGCAGGTGCTTTCCGTCGAATACGGCGGGATGAATGACTGCCTTTATACGCTGTATTCCTGCACGGGCGATCCGCGTTACGCCGAGGCGGCGCATGTTTTCGACGAGGAGCCGCTGTTCGATGGGATCCTTGCGGAAGAGAAGGATTTTCTAGACGGAAAACATGCCAACGCCACGATCCCGAAAGTATTGGGGGCGTTGAACCGCTATCTCGTTTTGCACGGGAAGAAGTTTCGGGGCGAGGTCGTGGACGCATCCCGCTATCTTGCGGTCGCCGAAACCTTTTTCCGTACAGTCACAGAGAAGCATGCCTATATCACGGGCGGAGTCTCGGAATGGGAGCATTTCGGCAGGGACTTTGTGCTCGACGCCGAGCGGACCAACTGCAACTGTGAAACATGCTGCGTCTACAATCTGCTGAAATTGGTCCGCGGGCTCTTCTCCGTCACGGGCGACGCGCGCTATCTCGATTACTATGACAATGCGTTTGTAAATTCCATTCTCGCTTCGCAAAATCCCGAGTCGGGCATGACCACCTATTTCCAGCCGATGGCGAGCGGATTCTTCAAAGTGTTTTCCCGTCCGTATGATAAATTTTGGTGCTGTACGGGAAGCGGCATGGAGAATTTTTCCAAACTCGGCGACGGGATCTTTTATACGGGAGAGCAGGGCGTCGTCCTCGCGCGCTATCTCTCCTCGGAGCTTCACACTCCGTCGTTCGATTGCTCCCTGCGGGCCGATTTTCCGTTCGACGACGAGGCCACGCTCACCGTCGGACGTGCGGAGGGTGCAGTGCGGTTTTTGCTCCGCATTCCCGATTGGTGCCTCGGCGAGCCGCAATTTCTCGGCGAAGGCGTGCCGTCGGGCGTGTGGCAGGGAAACTTTTATGCCGTCACTTTGCAGGCGGGCGACGTGCTTCGCATAAAATTCCCGGTGGGGGTAACGCTTCACGGCCTGCCGGACGGCGACAACGTCTATGCGTTCCGATACGGCGGCACGGTGCTCGCGGCGGACTTCGGAACGGAGGATATGACGGAGACGACGACGGGCGTGGATGTGACCATCCCCCAAAGACAAATGGGCTCGGAGCGCGTTTGGTTCGAAGACGTGGAAGACGTCATTGCCCATCCTTCGTCGTATTTGATCCGCGAAGGGCGGAGTTTCCTTCTTCACGGCGCCGATCGGCCGCTGCATTTTCAGCCCTACTACCTGCGATTCCGGGAGCGCTATGCCATTTATCTTGCGTTTTCGGAATATGTTTGGGAAAACGGCGTCCCTGTCAAGCGCGAGACGAAAAATGCCCGGGAGACGCTCGACAGCGTTCAACCGGGCTATGGACAGTACGAAAACGACGCATTGCACGAGATGCGGGAACGCAATACGGGGAGCTCGACTTCCGATGGGACGTATCGCTACGCCAAGGCGGGCGGCTTCTTTGCCTATGATTTTCTTGTCGACCCCGCGAGGCGGAATTATCTGCAAATCATTCTCGCGCGCGAGGACAACGGCCGGCCGCTCAAGATCACGGCGGACGGGCAAACGCTGCTTTCGGAACATCTTCTCTATACGATGGGAGAACGATCCTATACCCGTGAGCTTGCGATCCCGCCCGATGTGGTTTCCGCCGCGCGCAAGAAGACGGTCGACGGCAGAGAGGTATCGGTCATCACGGTCGAGTTCTCGACGTTCGGCGGGAGAGCGGGCGCAAAACTCTATGACAGCGTCCGCATGCTCGCAGATTGAAAAAAGTCGGCGATCGGCCGACTTATCGCAAGGATGCGAGGATCTCGAAGTAGTTGGCAAAGGTTTTGGCGCAACATTGGGGGTTTCGGATGGCGATCCGCCCGGTTTTCAGCCCGATGAGCGCAAAAGCCATGGCTACGCGGTGGTCGTCGAATGTCTCGATGACCCCGTCCCGGATCGCGGAAGGCGCAATCCAGACGTCGTCGCCCTCGGCACGGCAGGGGACGCCGAGCGCGGTAAGATTTTGCATGATGGCCGAGATCCGGTCGCATTCCTGCTTTCGGATGTGGCCGATCCCGCGGAGCACGGAGGGAGAAGAGGCAAAGGGCGCAAGTGCGGCGACGGTGAGCGCCTGATCGGAAAAATCGGTCAAGACGGCATCGAATCCGGAGTAGCTTTGCACATCGCTCCCGTCTGCGATCAGGCCCTGCGGCGTCTCTTCGAGCGCGACACCTTTTTCCGCAAGCAGGCGGATGAAGTTCATGTCGCCCTGAAGGCTGTCTGCGTGCACGCCGCATACGGTGACCTTTTTTTGCAGGAGCGGGGCGAGCGCATAGAAATAACAGGCCGCCGAGACATCCGGTTCCACTTCGTATTCCGTCGGGGGATGTTCGATCGGGGTCACATCTATGGTGTTTGCGTTTCGCGTCCACGTTGCGCCGAATTTTGCAATGAGCGCAAGGGTCATGGCGATATAACTGCCCGACGTTCGTTTCCCGGTGAGATGAAGGCGGAAAGGCTCTTTTCCGGCGGCCGCCGCGAGCAAAATGCCGCTCGCATATTGGGTGCTGACGTCGGTATCGACCGTCATTTCACGGATTTTGCCGTCGGAGGACATGGTAAATGGAAAGATCCCGTGCGGGGGGAGCTCAAAGCGGACGCCGGCTTTTGAAAGCGATTCGACGATGCCCATGGGGCGCTGCGCCATCTGGGAGCAGGCGTCGACGCGGTAAGTTCCGCCGCGGAATGCCAGCATGGCCGTGAGAAACCGTGCGACCGTGCCGGCGTTTCCGACGTTGACGGCGCCCGTATCCGCAAGATCTCCGCCGCGGACAAAAAGGCCGCCTCGGCGCGGTTCGACGGTCACGCCGAGTTGTCTCAGACAGTCCAAGAGGGATAGGGTATCCTGTCCGCATGCGCCCATCCGCAAAAAAAGATCACCCCGGCAAAATGCGGCCAAGAGAAGCGCGCGGTTTGCGAGGCTCTTCGAGGCGGGGACTTCAACGGTGATCGCGCCGCCGGGTTGCAGTTTTCGGATGGGAAGTTCCATGAGGCAAGTATACATGTTTTGCAAGGATTTGTCAAGGCTTCGTCGGGTCTGCCGGAATAATTTTCGGACCGCCGGAACTCGAATATAGGAGGAAAAGATGCAATATCAAGTCATTCGCGGAAAGCGGAAGACGCTCAGCCTCGGGATAAACCGGGAAGGGGAGATCGTCGTGCGGGCTCCGAACAGTGTACGCGACGATGAGATCGCCGATTTTGTCTATCGTCACCGTGCGTGGATCGCAAAACAATTGACGCTAAGGAACCGGCATCCGCATTTTTACGACGGAGACGCGGTCTCCCTTCTCGGGAAGCAATACGTCATTGCGCCCGGAACGCGCATCCGCATGGCGGGAGACACGCTCTATCTCCCGCAGGAGAATCGGGAAGCCGCGCTCGCGGCGCTTTTGAAGCGGCTTACACGCGATCGGATGAAACGCCTTCTGGATGAGATCGCGAATCGCGAGGGGTTTGTCTATACCAAGCTCACCGTGACTTCTTCGAGGGGGCGGTGGGGGTCATGCGGCGCCAGTCGGCGTATTTCGTTTTCCTTTCGCACGGCCTTTTTGCCCGATCCGTTGGCGCGGTATCTCGCCGTCCATGAACTCTGCCACACGCGCCATATGAATCACGGAGATAAGTTCTGGGCCGAAGTCGAACGCATCCTCCCGGACTATCGGGCTCTTCGCGATGCGCTCAAAGGATATCTCTGGGTGATGGATTGCCTGTAATCGGCGTGTTTGCATAGTACTATGTCAGACATATTTCACGCATAATACTCTGTTTGCCCTATAAAATCGGCGGCTTGCGGGATATCACACTCGTTTTGGTCCAAAAAATACAAAATTCACGATGAAGTTGCAAGAAAGCGTTTGCAATTTGCGTTTATTTCCGATATAATAAAATCATGGGTTATGAGATCCGCATCGTAACCGTAACCGAAGGCGGAACGGAAGCCGCGACATTTTCGGGAGACGTTGTCTGCCGCGCGGGGTCCTGCAAAGCAACTTATCGACAGGAGGGCGATACTTCGGAGCTCCTATTTCGGCGGAGCTCTCTCATCATGAAGCGTCGGGGCGAGGTCAATCTGACCGCCATGTTTTCCCCCGAACGTGAAACCGTCTTGACGGCGGAGTTTGCGGGAAACAGCACAAAGATCCCCATCAAGACGCTCGGATATCGTTTTTCAATCTCTCAAACCATTTTTTCTACGCTTGATTACTGCTATTTGCTCGGTTCACGGCCACTTTATTTTCATCTTGAAATTTCCATTTCGGAGGTATCATGAATATCCGTTATCTCGGGCACTCGTCGTTTCTTATGACGTCGCGTGCCGGCACCCGCATCGTTACCGATCCGTTTGGCGGGATCGGCTATCCTTTTCCGCATGTCGAAGCGGACGTCGTGACCGTAAGCCACGGGCATTACGATCATTGCAACGCATCGGCCGTAAAGGACGCAACGCTCCTGTGCGATCGCGCGGGGGAATATAAGTACGGGGATATCACTCTGTTTGCCGTCAAGTCGTTCCACGATGACGTCCAAGGCAGAAAGAGAGGAGAGAATCTCGTATTTGTCTATCATATCGACGGCCTCACCCTCTGCCACCTCGGGGACATCGGCCAGCCTGCGACGGAGCAGTTCTGCAGAAGCCTCGGGCAAATCGACGGACTGTTTGTCCCGGTCGGAGGCGTCTATACCGTCGACGCGGCGGGGGCCAAGGCGTATGTCGACGCCATTCGTCCGCGTTTTACGATCCCCATGCATTTCAAAACGCCCGATCTCGAGATCGCGATCAATGGGGCGGATGAATTTCTCGGCCTGTTCCCCGGGCAGGTGCAAAAAGTCGGCCCGGAATGTACGATCTTGCCGGAAGATCTCGGCAAAACTTCCCCGATTCTTTTTATGGAGCGTAGAGCAAA
Organism: uncultured Clostridia bacterium; assembly: GCA_947627565.1. GTDB lineage: Bacteria > Bacillota > Clostridia > Christensenellales > Borkfalkiaceae > Gallimonas. The sequence continues at coordinate 34,781 of CANQWO010000006.1, read as the reverse complement.
ATGGACCTCATAATTGCCGAAACCAACTATATTCAATACCTGAATACGCTTCCGCTGGCGACGCTTCGCGTTCTCGGCCGGGAATACGGCGCGCCGCAGGCCTCCGCTTCCCATAAGGAGGACCTCGTCAAGAGCATTGCCTCCATCTTATCGGGAAGGTCGAAGCCCGTTCCGCGTTCCAACCGCGGGGCGCCCGCCAAGACGACTTTTATCGACCCCGCCATTCTGCAAGAGCTCGAAAAGATCAAAAAGAACGCCGAGAGCATCGTTCACACGCAACATGTGTATACCGTGGCGTCGGCAGGGGAAGTGAAATCGCCGTTCGATGAATATCTTCGGCCCGTGAGCGCGGGCGTCTTGGAAATTATGCAGGGGGGATACGGCTTCCTGCGCGCCAAAAATTGTCAGCCGTCCGCCGATGGGGACGTCTTCCTCGCCGCGCCGGTCATCCATGCGATGAAATTGCGGGAAGGGGATTACGTCACATGCACGACAAAGCCGCGGCTCAAAAACGAATCTCCGGCGATCGACAAAGTCCTCACGGTCAATGAATTATCCGTCGGGAGATACGAAAACCGCCCCAACTTTGATTCCCTGACGGCGCAGTATCCCAACGAAAAAATCCGATTATCGGCCGCGAGCGACGATCTCTCCCTCCGCGAACTCGATCTGTTCGTGCCGATCGGAAAGGGACAGCGCGGCCTCATCATCGCGCCGCCCAAAGCGGGGAAAACGACGCTGCTGAAAGCGATCGCGCGCGCGATTTCCGAGACGTACCCCGAAATGGTCACGATCGTCCTCTTGATCGACGAACGCCCCGAAGAAGTGACGGATTTTCGCACGAGCGTCAAGCGTGCCGAAGTCGTCTTCTCGACGTTCGACGAGGGCGCCGAGCATCACATCCGCGCCGCGCACCTGACGATGGAACGCGCAAAGCGGCTGGTGGAACAGGGGAAAGACGTCATCATCCTGCTCGATTCGCTCACAAAACTTACCCGTGCCTTTAATTATGCGGTCGAGAACTCGGGAAAGACCCTGACGGGCGGGTTGGACGCTGCGGCGCTCGCGGAGCCCAAGCGCTTTTTCGGCGCCGCACGGAATACCGTCGAGGGAGGGAGCCTTACCATTCTTGCGACGGCCTTGGTCGAAACGGGCAGCCGCATGGACGACATCATCTATGAAGAGTTCAAGGGTACGGGCAACGCCGATATCTTCCTGTCGCGGGATCTGGCCGAGAAGCGGATCTTCCCCGCGATGGATATCCGCCGTTCGGGGACGCGGAAGGAAGAGCTGCTCCTCACAAAGACGGAGCTGTCGGCCGTCTATAAGCTGCGGGAACGCGGTATCGTCGAGAACGCGGCGGGGCTGTTGGAGATGCTGAAAAAAACGCAGACCAACGCCGATTTTGCGGAAAAAGTGCCGGAATGGCTGCGTGTTTACAAGACAACTTGACAAAAGCAAAGAAGGGCGGAGATTCCGTCCTTCTTTGCTTTATCCGATTTTATGCGATCAAAAACTTGCTTGGAAGATATCGCGGATATCCTGATCGGTCAGCGTCTTATAACCGCCTTCGCGATCGCGCGTGGCCTCCACATAGCCCTCGACGAGCTCTCGTTTGCCGCCGAGATCGGTGATGTTCATGACGAGCCCGATTTTCCTCATCCAGGCCTCCATCGCGGCGAGACCCTCCCGGGCGATCGTTTCGTCGGATTTCCCGTCGGGCGAAACGCCCCAGACATGGATGGCATAGCGTTTGAATTTCTCAAGTCCGTAGGGCAAAATGAGACGGTAATACGGCATCGAGACGGCGGCGAGCGTCATCCCGTGCGTCGCGTCCGTGTAGGCCGCGAGCGCCTGTCCGAGCGAATGCACGTTCCAGTCGGTGGATTTTCCCTTGGCGATGAACGTATTGAGCGCCCAAGTCGCCGTCCACATGAGATTGCTTCTCGCCTCGTAATTTGTGGCGTCTTGCACCGCGATCTCGGCGCTGTGGATGAGAGAGCGAAGAAGGCCCTCCATAATATAGTCGCTCGTATTGTCATCCGTATCGGAAAAATACTGTTCGAGAATGTGCGACATGATGTCGTAGATGCCCGAGACCATCTGATACTTGGGGACGGTAAAGGTAAATTCGGGATTGAGAATGGAGAACTTCGGGTAGAAATCGCTGCCGAAGACGTGGCCGTATTTGCGTTTCTGCGCACGGTTGGTGATCACGGAGCCGCCGTTCATTTCGCTACCCGTTCCGACCATCGTCAACACGCAGCCAACGGGGATGGTTTCGCAGTCGGGCTCTTCCCCGCGCACGAAATATTTATCCCAAAAGTCTTCCTTGCAGTTGACGCTGACGGATACGGCCTTCGCATAGTCGCAGACGGACCCACCGCCGACCGCCAGAATGAGATCGGCCTTTGCCTCCTTGGCCCGCGCGATCCCTTCATACACCTTGTCTACGGTGGGATTGGGCATGACGCCGGCATCCTCGCTGACATGTTTGCCGCAGGCCTGCAAGATCTCCAAGACGCGGCTGTAGATCCCGTTTTTCTTGATGGAACCGCCGCCATAGACGAGCAAAACACGTTTCCCGTATTTGGGAAGTTCTTCTTTGAGACCGTTCAATGCATCCTTCCCGAAATATAATTTCGTGGGATTGCAATAGGTAAAGTTTCCGAGCATGCGCTCCTCCTTTCCTCAGGCAGTCGATCTGCCGATTTCGTCTATTATATTCCTTTTTCTTGCCTGTGTCAAGTATTGAAAAACCGCTTCGATATCCGAAGCGGTGAATCATCAGGAGTTTTTCTTGGGACGGGTCAGGAAGTAGTAGCAGATCCCGAACACGACGATCCCAAAGAAGAACACGATGGGGATTATGATGAAGTTCATCAACGCGTTCAAGTTTTTGAAATCAATGTCGACCCAAAGCGCAACGATGAGCGTTACGATGGCGCAAAGCGCGTATATGACGACGGCATTGATGATGACGGGCGCTTTCCTGCGGATGGAGCGACGGCCGAAGTGATTCGCATAGGCGAGCATCGTCACCAGCAGGAGCGCAAGGCCGGCACACCAGATAAAGCAGGGGTGGAAGAGGGAGACGGAGTACCGATCCCGCAGCGCGAACACGATGCCGCCCTCGATCATGCAGAGACAGAAGACGACGACTGCGCTCAGGAAGAGGGCTTTCCCCTTATGTACGGTGTTTTCCGAAGTGTCCTGCGCCTTATGTACGGCGGCACCGCCCACGGTCGTGACGCGGATCTTGTCGCGTGCCGCCATCTTATTGACGTCGTCGAAGACGATCCCGTTTGCCGCTTGGGCGCTTTCCTCGGGCCGGATCAAGCGGTCTCCCATCGTCTCCCGATAGATGGGATCCAACACTTCGCGATAGTCGGCGGGCGCCGCGGGAGCGGGAGCCGGCTGAGCGGGGGAGGCCTCCGCGTTGGGCGTCGTGTAATAGGTGAAAGCGTCCTCCGATTGCTGGACCGGAGTTTTATTGACGAGATTGCAATAATTTTGATGGAGGATCTCCCGCGTGTGCGCACGGAACAATTCCTGCTGTTCGCGGATGATGCGCTGTTCCTGTGCGACGAGGGCTTCCTCGTGTGCACGCCGCTCGGAGGCCAACTGCTCGTCGCGCTGTTGCAGAAGCTGGGTATAGCGGTTGCGCTCTTCGACGTAAAACGCTTCGCGGTTTCGGAGCTGTTCTTCGCGGAAACGGAGTTCATCCTCCGCTCTTGCCTGTTTCTCCGAATCCTCCGCGGCAGACGCTTCTCTGCGGAGTTTTTCCGCCTCTTCTTCCTCGTCGAGGGCGCGTCTGCGCGCTTCGATCTCCGCCTCCAAGGCCTCTCTGCGGGAATTTTCCTCGTCTTCGAGGGCTTGACGGCGCGATGTCTCTTCGTCTTCAAGGGCTTGACGGCGCGATGTCTCTTCGTCTTCAAGGGCTTGACGGCGCGATGTCTCCTCGTCTTCAAGGGCCTGACGACGGGCCGATTCCTCTTCATCGAGGATGCGGCGGCGCTCCGATTCCTCCGCTTCCAACGCGGCGCGGCGCACGGCCTCTTCCTCTTCGAAAGCCTGCTTGCGGGCCGATTCCTCCGCCTCGATCTGTTCTTTGCGGGCTGTTTCTTCGGCTTCGAGCTCTTGCTTGCGCGCCTCTTCCGCCGCTTCGGCCTCCTGTCTCCAGGTCTCTTCCCGCTCCTCGAAAAGGCGGACCCGCTCATCAAACTCCGCTTCTTCCGCCGCAAAATCCGATTCCGCCATTGCTTGCGCGCTTGCGCGGTCGGCGTCATACTGCGCGCTCAGCTCGTCCAACTGTTTTCTTTTCTCGTCGAGGATGCGCTCGCGTTCGGCGAGTTCCTTCTCCCGCCAGTCGCGCTCCGTGAAATAGGCGGCGTTGCGGGCGCGCATTTCCTCTTCGAATTGCTTCTTTTCTTCCTCAAATTTGGCCTTTTCCGCCTCGAAGTCGGCGTTCCGCTGTTCAAATTCCGAAGCGATCCGTTGACGCTCTTCGCTGTCGTCGAACATGGGCTCATAGTCGAGCTCCTCGTCCTCTTCGCCGCCGGAGGGCACGCGCGACGTGGAGCTTCTCAAAATGCGCATGTTGACGGCGGTGGGGGCGGGATTGTTGAAGTCGAACTCTTTGTCGGAGATCAGGGAGTCGATGACCGTTCTCGAATATTCCCATTCGGCTTGGTTGGTCTCCGCGATCTCTTTGCCCTCCTCCGTCAGCGAGAAATATTTTCTTCTTCCGCCGCCGACCGAGCCGCCCCAATAGGACGTAATATATCCGTCTTTTTCGAGGCGTTTGAGGGCGCTGTAGAGCGAGGGCTGTTTGAGCGAGTATTGCCCGTGGCTCTTGCGCTCGATCTCGGCGATGATGGCATAGCCGTATTTATCGCCGTCGTAGAGCGCGCGCAGGATGATGGTATTGATATGACCGCGAATGAGATCGGCAGAGATGGATTTTTCTTCTTTCTCGTCTTTGGGCTCGCCGTTTTCTTCGGGTGTTAAATCTTCGTCCATGATTTCCTCCTTCGAGTTTTCGACAATATTATATAAGATTTTGGGCGATTTGTCAAGAGATGAATAGTACTATGTGTGACATAAATTTATCTTTTTTGCGTTTTTTTCATATTTTTGCGCAAATGCGCGTATGAAACAGGTATGAAGACCTTGCGCGCCATTTTTGTCATAGTGGGCGGTGCGATCGGCGCGGGATTTATTTCCGGGGCAGAGCTTGTGCGCTTCTTTCCCCATGCCGATTTTTTCTTCCCGGTGCTCCTGTCCTCGGCGCTCTTTTCTGTTTTGTCGTGGCTGTTTCTGCGTTTGGGGAAGCGATACGGCGGCTATGCGGGGATGCTTCGGGCCGTGTTCGGAAGGGGGAGCGGCGCCGTATCCGCGGGGATCGTCTTTTGCAGTCTGATCCCCTGCGCGGGCATGCTTGCGGGGCTCGACGCATTGCTCCCGCAGTTTCGTCCCGCCTTATCCGTTCTCGGGTTGGTCCTGTCGGTCGTGATTTTGAGGCGCGGCACAAAGGGCATCGCGCTTGTAAATTCCATACTGGTCCCCATCCTTTTGGCTTGCGTCTTTCTATATGGGAGCGGAGAAAAAACGGCGGTGATCGCGCTCCGTTCGCAATGCGGATATACCGGCGGGATCCTGTATGCGGGGATGAACGCCTTTCTGCTCGCGCCCGTCCTCGCCGACCTCGGGACGGGGCTGAAAATGCCCGCCGTGCCCGCCGCAGCCGCGGGGTGTCTGGTCGCGGCCAGCGCGCTCACGGTTCTGAGCTGCGTCTTTCGGATCGGGGAAGCCGCAACGGGATCGGAACTTCCGTTTCTCTATGTGATGCACGGAAAAAAGATCTTTTCCGTCATGGTCGCGCTTGCGATTTTGACGTCGCTCGCCTCTTCGCTCTATCCGCTGCTCGGCATTTGCGAACGTTTCCCGGGCAGAAAAAAGTACGCCGCAAAGGCAATGGTCCTGCTTGCGGCGTTTGGGTTATCCCGACTGGGTCTCGGGGGGATCGTGAAATTTTTCTATCCGGCCGAGGGGATCGTCGGGTTGGGGCTGTCAGTCGTCTGTGTTCTTCACGAGCAATTTTTCAAGAAGCACCACGAGAAAATACATCCCGGCAGCCAAAATGCAGAGGATGGCGGTCGCGGTCATGACGAGGTCGAGCTTGAACACTTGGCCGCCGTAGACGATGAGATATCCGAGTCCCGCCCTCGAAACGATGTATTCGCCCATGATGGAGCCGATCCACGCCATGCCGACGTTGACTTTGAGCATGGAGATAAAGGACGGGAGCGAGGAGGGAATAACGAGCTTGGCGAGGATGGTCCACTTGTTGGCGCCCATCGAACGCATGAGAAGCAGTTTGTTTTTATCTGTGGCGATGAACGCCGATAGCATGTGCATGATGGCGACGATGATCCCGACGAGCACCGTCATGAACAGGATGGCCTTGCTGCCCGTTCCGAACCAAATGATGATAAGCGGCCCGAGCGCGATTTTCGGGAGCGCGTTCAGCACGACGATGTAGGGCTCGAGCACGGCGCGCAGCGTTTCGCTCCACCAGAGGAGCAGGGCGACGGAATAGCCGAGAAAGACGGCGATGGCAAAGCCCGCCAGCGTCTCCCACAGCGTCGTCCCGATGTGATAGAAGAGCGAACCGTCGTTATAGAGACTTTTGAGCGTGGCGAAGATGCGGGAAGGGGAGCTTGTGAGGAAGGGATCGACCCAGCCGAGTGCGGTGATGAGTTCCCACATTCCGAGAAGCAGCGCGAGGAGGCCGATGCGTAGCGTCCAGACGACGATGGCATGGTATCTGCGCGCCCGCAGGTAGCGAAGATGTTCTTCGGAATACGTTTTTTCTGACTTGTTTTTCATCCGTTCAACTCCTTCCATAGTAATTCGAACCACTTGGAAAACTGCGCGGATTCCCGCCGTTTCAGGGGATTTTTGACGTCGCCGAAGTCTAAATCGTGTTCATATGCGACGCGCGCCGGCCGTTTCGTGAGGACGAGGACGCGATCGGCGAGCGAGACTGCCTCCGAGATGTCGTGCGTAATGAGGAGCGCCGTCTTGCCTTCTCTTCGGATGATGTCCGAGACGTCGGCGGTCACATTCAGGCGCGTTTGATAGTCGAGCGCGGAAAAGGGTTCGTCGAGCAGGAGAATGTCGGGCTCGGAGGCGAGGGTGCGGATCAGGGCGGCGCGTTGCCGCATTCCGCCCGAAAGCTGGGATGGATAGGCGGAGAGGAAATCGCCGAGGCCGTATTTCACGGCGAGCGCACGCGCCTTTTCCCGGTTTTCCGCCGTGTTGCTATGTTTGATCTCGAGAGGGAGGAGAATATTTTTCTCGATGGTCCGCCATGGAAACAGTTCATCCTTTTGCAGCATGTAGCCGCAGCTACCGTTCCGTGTGATCCGGCCGGAAGACGGGGTCAAAAGTCCCGCGGCGAGGGATAGAAGGGTGGTTTTTCCGCAGCCGGAGGGCCCGATGACCGCCACAAATTCTCCCTCATCCACGGAAAAGGTGAGATGCTGTGCCGCCAGAGTCTCCTCCCGGACGGTGTGGTAGGCGAGCGTGACATCGGAAAATCGCAGGATCTGCTTTTTCATAAGCGTTACTCCTCCGCGCAGCAGCGCGGTCTTTTATTTCAGTGTGGAATAGACGGCGTTCACGTAGCTGTTGTCTACGAAGAAGCCGAAGTCAACGCGGGCAGGAAGTTGGCCCGCCGCGTCGAGAATGTCTTGGAGACGGGTAAAACTTGCTTCGGTCATTGCCATGTCCGTGACCCAGGCGTCGATGTCGCGGTAATTCTTGACGCTCGTTGCGAGCGAAGCGACGGTAGTATCGGCGAAGTGCCCCGTGAGGTGCTCGGCGATGTCGGTCGCGTCCTTGGTCTGCGCATAATCGACGGCTCTCAGCATCGCCCGCAAAAATCCCTTCACGGTATCTTCGTGTTTCGTGATCCAGGATTTCTTTGCGATAAAGCTCGTGTAGGGGACTTCTCCGCTCGCGGCGCCGACCGCGGCGACGATATATCCCTTGCCCTGTGCCTGCAAGTCCGAGGCGGTGGGTTCGAACACGGTGCAATAGTCGGCGGTGCCTTCGAGAAAAGCCGCCGTCATGTTGTTGAACTCCACGTCGAAGTTGAGCGTATAGTTCTCGACATGATGCTCCTTGAGGATATATTCGAACGTCATGGCGGGAACGCCTCCGCGGCGCCCGGCAAGGATCTCTTTGCCTGCAAGATCGGACCATTGGAAGGTGTCCGCTTCATCCTCGCGCGAGAGCAGGAAGGAGCCGTCGCGATGGGTGAGTTGACCGAACACGACGGGGACGTCGCTCGTGCCGCCGGACGCGACATAGAAGGCGGCTTCGGGGCCGCAGAAGCCGATGTCCGCGCTGTTCGAAAGGACGGCCGCCATGACTTTGTCGGCGCCGCCGCCGTTCGTGAGCTTGATTTTGATGCCTTCTTCTTCGAAATATCCGAGCGAATCGGCGAGATACATCGGGGCATAGAAGACGGAATGGGTGACTTCATTGATGTTGACGGTCGTGAGGCCGTCGGCTTCTCCGCCGCATGCGGAGAGGGGAAGGAGGGCAAAGAGCGCCGCTCCGAGGATCGCAAGTATTTTTTTCATATATTCACTCCGTGAAAAATAAGAATAATATATTCTATGTACGGGGCGGATTAATTGACAACGACGGAAAAAAGAGGTATAATGAACAGGATACCAACGATAGGGTAAATGCGATGAAAGAAATGCAGACGACCTACGATCCCAAACAATTTGAGGACAAAATCTACCGCCATTGGATGGAAAGCGGCTATTTTCACGCGGAGATCGATCCCGAAAAAGTTCCGTTTACCGTCATGATGCCGCCGCCCAACATCACGGGGCAGCTCCATATGGGACATGCAATGGACGAGACGATGCAGGATATCGTCGTGCGGTTCAAGCGCATGCAGGGGTACTGTGTGCTGTGGCAGCCGGGGACGGACCACGCCTCGCTTGCAACGGAACACAAGATCGTGGAAAAGTTGCGCGAAGAGGGAACGACCAAAGAGGAGCTCGGCCGCGAGGAATTTTTGCGCCGCGCGTATCTCTGGAAAGAGCAGTACGGCGGAAAGATCGTCGGCCAGCTCAAAAAATTGGGCTCGTCCTGCGATTGGGACAGGCTGGCGTTCACAATGGACGAAAGATGTTCCCGCGCCGTGCGCGAGGCCTTTTTCCGGCTCTATGAGAAGGGGCTCATCTACCGCGGCAGCCGCATCATCAATTGGTGCCCGGACTGTAAGACCGCACTGTCCGACGAGGAAGTCGCCTATTCGGAGGACGCCGGACATTTTTGGTATTTTCAATATCCCGTCGAAGGTTCGGACGAGAAGATCACCATCGCGACGACCCGCCCCGAGACCATGCTCGGTGATACGGCGGTCGCCGTCCACCCCGCAGACAAGCGGTATGCGCACCTCGTCGGCAAGACTCTGATCTTGCCGTTGGTCGGGAGAAAGATCCCCGTGGTGGCGGATGAATACGTCGATCCCGCATTCGGAACGGGCGCCGTGAAGATCACCCCGGCGCACGACCCGAACGACTTCGAAGTAGGATTGCGCCACAACCTTCCCATGATCCGCGTGCTCGCCGACGACGGTACGGTCAACGAGCAGGGCGGCGCGTATGCGGGGCTCGACCGCTATGAGGCGAGAAAGCGCATCGTGGAGGATCTCAAGGCGCTGGGCCTTGTCGTCAAGATCGAAAATCACACGCATAATGTCGGGCACTGCCATCGCTGCAATGCGACCATTGAGCCCATCGTCTCCAAACAGTGGTTCGTCAAGATGTCGCCGCTCGCAAAACCCGCCATCGAGGCCGTCGTCAAGAACAAGACGAAATTTACGCCCGACCGTTTTGCGAAAATTTATTATAATTGGTTGGAAAATATCCGCGACTGGTGCATTTCCCGCCAGCTTTGGTGGGGACACCGCATTCCCGTCTGGTACTGCGACGATTGCGGGGCGGAGCTTTGTTCCCGCGAAGATGTCGCCGTCTGCCCCAAATGCGGGAGCACGCATCTGCATCAGGATGAGGACTGTCTCGACACGTGGTTTTCTTCCGCGCTCTGGCCGTTTTCGACGTTGGGCTGGCCGGAGGAGACGCCCGAATATAAATATTTCTATCCGACTGACGTGCTCGTCACGGGGTACGACATCATTCCGTTCTGGGTCATGCGCATGATGTTCTCCGGCATCCGCTACACGGGCAAGGTGCCGTTCCGCGACGTCTTGATCCATGGGCTTGTGCGCGATGAGCAGGGCAGAAAGATGTCGAAATCGCTCGGGAACGGCATCGATCCCTTGGAGATCATCGAAAAGTACGGCGCCGATTCCCTTCGTCTTTCTCTCGTCACGGGCGTGGCGCCGGGGAACGACACGCGCTTTACCGAAACAAAAGTGGAAGCGTCGCGGAATTTCATCAACAAGATCTGGAACGCGTCGCGCTTCGTGCTCATGAATGCAAAGGACGTCGAGGTGCCCAAGGATCTTTCGGGCATCAAGCTGACGCCCGCCGACCGCTGGATCATTTCCCGTCTCATGGCCACCATCCGTGAAGTGACCCTCTCCCTGCAAAAATACGATCTCGGCATCGCGGCGGATAAGCTCATGACGTTCGCATGGGACGATTTTTGCGATTGGTATATCGAGCTCTCAAAGCCCGCGCTGTACGGCGGAGACCCCGAAAAAAAGCGCGGCGCGCTGGGTGTGCTGTTGTTTGTGCTCACCGCGCTTCTCAAGCTGTTGCATCCGTTCGCACCCTTCGTCACGGAGGAGATCTACGGATATTTGCCGGGCGTTTCGGGCGACCTCATCGTTGCGGATTTCCCGCGCTACGATTCCAAGCTCGCCTATAAGAACGAGGCAAAGACGTTTGAGGGGATCATCGAGCTCATCAAGGCGGTCCGCGCGATCAAGGTCTCCGTGGGCTGCGCGCCCTCCAAGAAAGTAAAACTCTATCTCGTCACCGACGCCCGCCGTCTGATTTCCGTCAATAAAAATTGCATTCTTCGTCTTGCCGGGGCAAGCGAGATCGAATTTACGGAAAACGGTGCGGAGGCGGGCGAAAAGACGGTCTCCAAGGTGACCGGGATCGCGCACATCTTCGTCCCGCTCGGGGAGCTGGTCGATCTCGAGGCGGAGAGGGAACGGCTCCGGAAAGAGCTTGCGCGCGTCACGGATGAGATTGCCCGCGCAGACGGGAAACTTTCCAACAAGAATTTTGTCGCGAAGGCGCCGAAAAAACTTGTGGACGACGAGTACGCCAAGCGGGAAAAATATATCGAAATGAAGGAAAAGATCGAACAGCAGTTGCGTTCGCTTTGAATGGAAAAGACGGCTTGATTTGCCGTCTTTTTCTGTAAAAATCATGCGCGAACGTTGACATTTTTCTGAATATTTGCTATGATTATCAGGAAGATAAATGGGGAGGAATCTCATGAACAATCTGATCGTCGAAGATGAGGAATCTCTCGAGAAATTGCTTGCCCGCGTCCGCGCCGCACAGAGCAAGTTCGCGACCTACACGCAGGAGCAGGTGGACGAGATCTTTTATCGCGCCGCCCTTGCCGCCAACAAGGCGCGTATTCCGCTGGCCAAACTTGCCGTCGAAGAGACGGGGATGGGCGTCGTCGAGGACAAGGTCATCAAAAATCACTATGCTTCGGAGTATATCTATCATGCCTACAAAGACGCAAAGACCTGCGGCGTGATCGAGCATGATGAATCCTTCGGCTACACGCGGATCGCCGAGCCCGTCGGCGTCATAGCCGCCATCATTCCCACCACGAACCCGACGTCAACGGCCATTTTCAAGTGTCTCATCAGTTTGAAGACGCGCAACGGCCTGATCATTTCTCCGCATCCGCGCGCAAAGGCCTCCACAATCGCGGCGGCAAAGGTGGTTTTGGAGGCGGCCGTCAAGGCGGGCGCACCCGAAGATATCATCGGCTGGATCGACCATCCCACCGTGCCGCTTTCGGGAATGATCATGCGCGAGGCGGATCTGATTCTGGCAACCGGCGGTCCCGGCATGGTCAAGGCCGCCTATTCCTCGGGGAAACCGGCACTCGGCGTCGGAGCCGGCAATACGCCCGCGATCATCGACAGTTCCGCCGATCTCAAATTGGCGGCTTCCTCCATTTTGCACTCCAAGACCTTCGACAACGGCATGATCTGTGCTTCGGAGCAGTCCGTGATCGTCCTCAACGACGTCTATGAGGCGTTCAAAGCCGAGATGCGATCCCGCGGCGCCTATTTCCTCAACCCGGAAGAGACGGAAAAGGTCCGCAAGACCATCATCATCAACGGTGCGCTCAATTCGAGGATCGTCGGGCAGACCGCCTCGAAGATCGCGGCGCTGGCGGGGTTCGAAGTGCCCGCGTCGGCGCGCGTGCTCGTAGGCGAAGTGGAATCCGTCGATCTGTCCGAAGAATTTGCGCACGAAAAATTGTCTCCCGTATTGGCGATGTACCGCGCGGAGACGTTCGACGAGGCGATGGATAAAGCGGATCGGCTCATCTGCGACGGCGGCCTCGGGCACACTTCCTCGATCTATGTCAATACGGCGACCGAGCGGGAAAAGCTCGCGCACTTCCGCGAGCGCATGAAGACATGCCGCATCGTCGTCAACACGCCGTCCTCCCATGGTGGGATCGGCGACCTCTATAATTTCAAATTCTCGCCGTCGATGACGCTCGGCTGCGGGACCTGGGGCGGCAATTCCGTCTCGGAAAACGTCGGCGTGAAACATCTCATCAATATCAAAACTGTCGCGGAGCGGAGGGAAAACATGCTTTGGTTCAGAGCACCGGAAAAGGTCTATTTCAAGCGCGGCTGTCTCGGCGTTGCGCTCAAAGAACTCGGAGAAGTCTATCACAAGAAAAAGGCATTCATTGTGACCGACCGATTCCTCTTCGAAAACGGCTACACGAAGCAGATCGTATCCGCGCTCAACGAGCAGGACATTTTAAGCACGGTTTTCTTTGAAGTGACGCCCGATCCGACGCTCGCCTGCGCAACGCGTGGCGTGGAGGCCATGCGCGCCTTTGGGCCCGATGTCATCATCGCCGTCGGCGGTGGCTCGCCCATGGACGCCGCAAAAATCATGTGGGTCATGTATGAACACCCGGAGGTCAGCTTCGAGGACATGGCGATGCGTTTTTCCGACATCCGCAAGCGCATCTATTCGTTCCCGCACATGGGCGACAAGGCGCTCTTTGTCGCGATCCCGACGACGGCGGGCACGGGCAGCGAAGTCACGCCGTTTGCCGTCATCACCGACGACGAAACGGGGACGAAATATCCGCTTGCCGACTATGAACTCATGCCGGACATTGCGATCGTAGACGCCGATCTCATGATGAATATTCCCAAGGGGCTCACATCGGCATCCGGCATCGACGCCGTGTCCCATGCGCTCGAAGCGCTCGCTTCCGTCATGGCGACCGATTTCACGAACGGGATCGCCAAAGAGGCGCTGAAATTGCTGTTCACATATTTGCCGCGGGCATACAAAGACGGGGCCGCGGACGCCGAAGCGCGGGAACGCGTCGCCAATGCGGCGACCATGGCGGGCATGGCATTTGCCAACGCCTTCCTCGGCGTCTGCCACTCCATGGCGCACAAGCTCGGCTCGTATTTCCATGTCGCGCACGGCGTCGCCAATTCGCTTCTGCTCGAAGAGGTCATCCGCTTCAACAGTGCGGAGGCTCCGACCAAGATGGGGACGTTCCCGCAGTATGCCTATCCGCAGGCGCAGGCCAGATATGCGGACGCCGCAAGATATCTCGGGCTCAAGGGGGAGAGCGACGGGGAACTCGTCGAGGCGCTGATCGCAGAGCTGAAAAAGCTGCAACGCGCGATTGGCCAGCCGAAGACCATCCGCGAGGCGCTCGAAGGGAAGTTTACCGAAGAGGAGTTTCTTGCCAAGCTCGACGAGATGACGGAGGCTGCCTTCGACGACCAGTGCACGGGCGCGAATCCCCGGTATCCGCTCATGCGTGAGATAAAAGAAATGTATTTGCATGCCTACTACGGCAGAAAGTGACAAAAGAGTAAATAGGGGAGTGGGACGTTTGTTCCGCTCCTTTTTTGTTTAGAAATGCCTATAAATGCGGTTTTTCATAGTACTATGTCACGCATAATGTCTGACATAGTACTATGAAAAGTACAAAAAATATCGCGTCCCGAAGCGGAACGCGATCCCGAATAAGGCAAATGAAAGATGTTATTCGAGCGGCACGACTTTCACGCCGATCTTGGCGGAGACGCCCTCCATGAGACGCACCTCCGCTTCGTAGTCGCCGACTTTCTTGAGCGGTTCCTTGGTCGTGATCTTTTTCTTGTCGATCTCGAATCCCTGCTCCGAGAGGGCGTCGGCGATTTTTTCCGTTGTCACGGAGCCGAAGACTTTTCCGTTTTTCCCCGTGCGGATCGAGACCGTAACGACGGTGCCGTTGATTTGCGCGGCCAATTCTTTCTGTGCCTGGATATATTCCTCCCTATGAAACGCGTCGGCGCTTTTTTTCTGCTCGACCGCGTTGATCCCGCTCGCCGTCGCGACTTCCGCGAGCCCGCGCTTCAAGAGAAAATTTTTGGCGTAGCCGTCGGACACTTCGAGAATGTCGCCCTTTTTACCGCTGCCTTTGACGTCTGCCTTTAAGATAACTTTCATATCATTCACTCCTTTTGCTTTATTTTACAGACTGATCGCGGATTTGTCAAGATATTTTTCGGAAAATGGGGAATACTGACTTTGAGGAGGTAGGATAATGGCATACGATATGAATGCGGGCGTGTCCTGCGGCGTTACCGAGTGCAAGTTCAACTGCGACGGGATGCATTGCCAGCTCAACAAGATCCACGTCGGCAATACCTGCGACTGCGAGCATTGCACCTGCTGTGACAGCTTCCAGAAACGCTACTGAACGCGGGGGAGGGCAATCCCTCCCTTTTTTGTATAAAAGCGGCGGCTCGGTACAAACTGATTTTTGTAGCGGAGATCCGCTTTCCGATAGAGTCTTGATGCGGGGACGCCCCGGATCAAGACGCGGGGAGGGTGCAAAGTGTGCCCTCCCCTTATCTTATGGGGCGGCATCCCCGCGCGAGGCGGCGCATAGAATATCCTTATGAAAGCCGTCTTCAAAAAAGTCTTTGCGGCCGCAATTCCGTTCTGCCTGATCGCGGCGCTCATCGTCGCTTTGGCCGTGTTTCCGAAGGAGGCGCAGGCGCAAAAACAGCAATGCGTGGTGCGCGTTTGGAACGTCGATACATTCGAGGGGGGAAGGGGATCCCGCACCTCCTTTTTGCGCGGCGTTGCGCGGACCGTGGAGAAGACCCATGCCGGAGTCTATTACCTGATCTCATCGTATACGCTCGAGGGCGCGCGGGCCGCTTATGCGGCGCGGGAGGCGCCCGATATGATCTCCTTCGGCCTCGGCGCGGGGTTCTATGCCGAGATGAGTTTGCCGTTCGAGATGCGCTTTGCGGGCGGAGAAGTGGGGGGCGAGACGCTCGCGATCCCGTGGTGCAGAGGGAAATACGCGCTCTTTTGCCTTGAAGACGACTTCGAAAAGCAGGGCGCCGTCGCCGTTTCCTCGGGCGGAGAAAATCTTTCCGCGCTCGCGGCGCGGCTTGCGGGGATCGCGGGCGAGGAAGTGGAATCGCAGACGGCCTATACGCAGTTTTTGAGCGGGAAATACCGCTATCTGCTCGGGACGCAGCGGGATATTTGCCGTTTTCAGACGCGCGGAGTTCAGGTATTCGAAAAAGAACTCGGCGGCTATAACGATCTCTATCAGGTCGTTTCCGTACTTTCCAAGGAAAAGCGGACGGCGTGTCTCGATCTGGTTGCGGAATTGCTCTCCGAAGAGACGCAGGATTCGCTGGAAAAGATCGGCATGTTGCCGGTAAAAGGCGACGAAAGCGGGAGGACGGTCAGCGTTTTTTCCGACGCCGAGGCGCTCCGCACGTTACGCGAACTTGCCCGCGGAGAAAATGTTGCAAAAAATCTTGACAATTTTCTAAAAACCATTTGAAAATTGCAGAGAAATATGGTAGAATGATAGGAGCATTATCTTGGATATTTTCGCGCTTTTGCGTGACGCGTTTCCTACGGTCCGGATCGTGCCGGATTTTTCCTTTGCGCGGCATACGACGCTCGGCTGCGGCGGGCATGCGGCGGCGTGCGCCTATCCGCCCGACGCGCAGGCGCTCGAAGCGATCGTTGCGTATCTCGAGCGGCGGGGGATCCCACACTGTTTCCTCGGCGTCGGAGCCAACGTTTTGGCTTCGGACGGGGATTTCGACGGAGTTGTCGTCAAATTCTCCGCGATGGACCGCATATCCCGCGACGGAGAGACGGTGATCGCCGAAGCGGGCGTGACGGGCAGGAAATTGATGGATTTCGCGCGCGGTTGCGGGATCGGCGGCATGGAATTTTTGGCGGGGATCCCGACGTCGGTCGGCGGCGCGACGGTCATGAATGCCGGCGTCCGGGACGCACATCTCGGCGATCTCGTCGAGCGCGTCATCGGCGTTGCGCACGGAAAACTTCGCATCTTTTCGCGGGCGGCCTGTAATTTTTCGGAGAAGAGCAGCGTTTTTCAGCAGAAGATCGCCGTCGCCTGCGTTGTATTGCGCGGAGCCGCCATGCCGCCCGAGGAGATCGCGCAAAACGAGGCGGCGTTCCGCGCGCGGCGGGCAGGGCTCCCGAAGGGACGGAGCGCGGGCTGCATCTTTGTCAATCCCCCCGGCCTTTCGGCGGGACAGCTCATCGACGCCTGCGGCCTCAAGGGGCGGCGTATCGGCGGGGCATTCGTCTCCCCGCAGCATGCGAATTTTATTTTGTCCGACGGTGCGTCGGCGGAGGATGTCGCTTCGCTGATCGCGCTTGTTCGGCGCAATGTTTTCGATAAGACAGGCATCTTGCTTCGGGAGGAGATCCGAAGACTGCCTTAAATACGTACATAGAAATTCGGCGGGGGGCCGTGAAAGCATGAAACTGACGGCTGATTATCATACACATACGTACTATTCGGACGGAAAAAATTCCGCCCTCGAAAACGCGCGCGCCGCGGAGCAGGCCGGGCTCGATGAGATCGCGATCACCGAGCACGGCTATTCGCATTATTTTCGCGGATTGCGCAGAAAAGAGACGGCGGCATGGCTCGAGATGGTGGACGAGGCCGCGCAAAATTCGACGGTCCGCATCCTCCGCGGCATGGAGAGCAACATCCGCGGCGTTTCGGGGCTTTGCGACTTCACGCCCGCGGATTTCGAAAACTTCGATGTCTATCTTGCGGGCATCCATATCGTCATTCACTACGACAAGCTCTCGGATACGCGGCTCGGATGGGGCGGGTGGCTTCGGAAATCCCTGAAGATCAAGCCGTCCGCGGCGCTCATTAAGGATACGACGCGGGCGTATGTCAACGCGATCCGTAAAAATCCGCTCGACGCGATCACGCATCTCAATTATCAATGCTTTGCGGACGCGGTCGAGGTCGCGAAATGTTGCCGCGACTATGGGACCTATCTCGAGATCAGTTCCAAAAAGCCCCACCTTTCCGACGATGAACTCGCGGCCGTGGCGGCGACCGGCGTCCGGTTTATTATCAATTCCGACGCGCATGCCGTGGGCCGTATCGGCGACTGTAAACTTGCCGAGGAGCAAATCATGCGCGTGGGCGTTCCGCTCGATCAAATCGATAATATCGACGGAAGACATCCCACATTCCGCTTTGCGGAGTTCAAGAAGCACCTCTGATCGGGGGCAATCGGTGAATTTTACCCAAGAGATCAAACATGAATTGCTTGCGGGCGTGCCGGAAAAGCGCTGTTGCCGTTCGGCTCTGTTGGCCGCCGCGCTCCAGACAAGCGGAGATTGGAACGTCGGGCGCGTCGGGATCCCCGACGGATTTTCGTTCACGAGTGAGAATGAAGATACGGCGGAATACTTTTTGAACCTCGTGGAGTCGCTGTTCGGCGTCCGGATGACGCTCATCGAAGCGGTCAGGGATCCCAAACACGGACGGGACAAGCTCACGTTTTCCTATTCGGGGCCGGGAGCGGGGGAGTTCGTTGAGGAGATCGTCGAACATTTGCCGTCCGAGACGCTTGAAGATTGCTGTGCGGTCTCCTGCCTCAAGGGTGCCTTTTTGGGGAGCGGAAGCTGCTCAGTCCCGCGCGGCGCGGCCAAGGGATATCATTTGGAGTTTATCTTCCGCGAAGAGCGCGATGCGGCGGCATTCTCCGAGCTTTTGGACCGTCTGCAACTGATCGGAAACGTTGTCCCGCGCGGCGATACCTACATCGTCTACTCCAAAAGCAGGGAGATCATCAGCGACGCGCTCTCCACGATGGAGGCCTTGGGCGCGTTGAATACGTTTGAACGCATTTCGGCGGACCGCGAAGAGCGGAACAACGAAAACCGGGTGAGCAATTGCGTCGCGGGGAATGCCGATAAGGCGGCGAAAGCCAGCGTGGCGCAGACGATGGCCTTCCGCGAACTGGAACGGGAGGGCGTTCTCGCGGCGCTTCCGGACGAACTTGCAAGCGCGGCAGAGGCGCGGCTGTCCAATCCCACGCTCTCTCTGGCGGAACTTGCCGCCCTGCTCGGGATCGGCAAGAGCTGCCTCAACCATCGCATGCGCAAACTCATGCAATTATACGCGGAGCAAAAGAAATGACGGATTTTGTTCATCTCCATCTGCATACCGAATACAGTCTTCTCGACGGTGCGGTCAAAGTCGACGACCTCGTCCGGCATTGCGTCGAGAATCATATCGACGCCGTGGCCGTGACGGACCACGGCAATATGTATTGTTCGCTCAAATTTGCCGAAAAGTGCAAGGCGAACGGCATCAAAGCCATCACCGGCTGCGAGTTTTATGTGGTGGACGATTATCAAAAGCATATCGACCAAAAGGCGGACCATCTGATCCTCCTCGCGAAGAATAAGGCGGGATACATCAATTTGGTCCAGCTCGATTCCCTTGCGTTTGTCGACGGCTTTTACTATCGCCCCCGCATCGATTATCGCGTATTGAAAGAGCACACCGAGGGGGTCATTTGCCTGTCGGCCTGCCTTGCGGGGCGCATTCCACGCCTGCTGCTGGCCGACGAATATGAGAAGGCGAAGGCCTTTGCGCTCGAACTCAAAGAGATGT
Source organism: uncultured Clostridia bacterium (assembly GCA_947627565.1). Taxonomy (GTDB): domain Bacteria; phylum Bacillota; class Clostridia; order Christensenellales; family Borkfalkiaceae; genus Gallimonas. The sequence goes on along the minus strand of CANQWO010000006.1, from coordinate 15,542 downwards.
TCGGCGATGATTTTTATCTTGAGATCCAGGATCACGGCATTCCCGAACAGAAAAAGATTTTGCCGTACCTCGTTCGGATCTCGCGGGAGACGGGCATTCCGCTCGTCGCCACCAACGACGTCCACTATCTCCATAAAGAGGACTGGGAGATGCAGGATGTGCTCATGTGCATCCAAACCAAACGCACGCTTGACGATCCCGCCCGCATGAAGATGCAGACGCACGAATTTTATATGAAGTCGGGCGACGAGATGGCCGCGCTCTTCAAGGATTATCCCGAAGCCATCAAAAATACCCGCGTCATCGCCGATAAGATCTCCGAGACGGATACGCCGTTCAACTTGAAACCCAACGGAACGCCCGTCTACGATAAATCTTTGATCCCGCTCTATACGGCGGACGACGGGACGCCTTCGCCGGAGTTCTTGCGCCGTCTCACCTGGGAGGGGCTTCCCAGCCGCTATCCCGATCTCACCGAAGACATCAAAAAGCGGGCGGAATATGAACTGGATATCATCATCAAGATGGGGTTTGCAGATTATTACCTCATCGTGTGGGACTATATCAATTGGTCGCGGCAGCACGACATCCCGGTGGGCCCCGGCCGCGGCTCGGGCGTCGGCAGTATCGTCGCATACGCCATCGGCATCACCAACGTCGATCCGCTTCGCTACGACCTTCTCTTTGAGCGGTTTCTGAACCCGGACCGCGTTTCCATGCCCGATTTCGACGTGGACTTCTGTACGGCAAGGAGAGGGGAGACGATCGAATATGTGAGGAGGCGGTATCATCCGGAGAACGTGGCGCAGATCGTCACGTTCGGAACATTGGCGTCGCGCGCCGTCATCAAGGACGTCGGGCGCGTCATGCGCGTCCCTTACGCCGAGACGGACCGCGTCACAAAGCTCATGGACGGGAAGTCCGCCATCCGGGAGCTCCTCGGGCTCAACATCGAAACATGCGAGAAGCGCGTCGCCGAAGCGGAGAAGGCGCTGAAGCGGAGCGAGGAAGCCGTCGCGGCCGCGGATGAGGCGTCTCGCGCCGAAGCCGAAATGAAGCGGGGCGACTGTGCGGGCAAACTCGACGAGGCTCGTAAAAAACTTGCCGAACAGGAGAGCCGCCGCAACGGCGAGTTCATCGAAATCTACGAGACCGACGAGACCTTGAAGCGGGTCATCGATATGGGGCTCAAGCTCGAAGGGATGCCCCGCAATACTTCCATGCACGCGGCGGGCGTCGTGATCTGCAGCAAGAAGATCGCGGATAACGTCCCGCTCTCCCGCAACGGCGAAGATATTACCACGCAGTTCGATATGAAAGAGGTGGAGTCCATCGGCATGCTCAAGATGGACTTTTTGGCCTTGACGACGCTGACGGATATCAAGCTCGCCTGTGATTACATAAAAGAGGATACGGGCCGCGTCATAGAATTTGGACAAAACTGCGACGACCCCGGCGCCTACGCGCTCATCTCCGAGGGGGATACCGACGCGGTGTTCCAACTTGAACAAGGCGGCATGAAGCGGTTCATGAAACAGCTTCAGCCCACCTGTCTCGAGGACCTCATCGCGGGCATTTCGCTCTATCGTCCCGGGCCCATGGACTTCATCCCGACCTATCTCAAAAACCGGTCCGATCCCGAGCATATAAGCTATCTCACGCCGCTGCTCAAACCCATTCTCGAAAAGACTTACGGCGTCATCATCTATCAGGAACAAGTCATGCAGATCTTCCAGAATCTCGCGGGCTACTCGCTCGGCCAGGCGGACCTCGTCCGCCGCGCCATGGCGAAAAAGCATCTCTCCGAATTGATGGCGCAGAAGGATAAATTTATCTACGGCGATATCGACAAGGGCGGGAACATTACGGGCTGCCGGGCGCACGGCATTCCGCCCGAGGTCGCGACGGAGCTCTTTGCGCAGATGGAGAGCTTTGCCTCCTATGCCTTCAATAAGTCGCACGCGGCCGCTTACGCCGTCGTCACATACCAGACCGCCTATCTCAAAAAATATTACCCGAAAGAGTTTTTGGCGGGCGTTCTCAACAACCGCATCGACAAGATCGACGAGATCTCGAAATATGTCGTCTACATGAAGGAAAAGAACATCGCGGTGTATCCGCCCGACGTCAATCTTTCCAAAGCCTATTTCTCGGTACAAGGAAAGGGCCTGCGGTTCGGGCTGTGCGCGCTGCGCGGCGTCGGGATCTCCGCGATGGAGGAAGTGATCGAGGAGCGGGAAAAGAACGGAAAATTCAAGGATTTTTCCGATTTTCTCATGCGGTGCACCAAATTTGTCAATAAGCGCATGGTCGAGGCGCTCATCTTCGGCGGCGCGTTCGACAGCATGGGCAAGCGCAGAAGCCAATACGCGGCCGTCTATGAGGAACTGATGCGCAGGATCGCGGGGATGGATAAGCAGAGGAGCGGACTTCAGATGTCGCTCTTCGGCGACATCATCGAGGAAGAGGCCCCGCGGGCGGAGTTCCCCGATATCCCGGAATGGGAGACGATGGACCGGCTCTTCAAGGAAAAATCCGTTCTCGGTGTCTATGTCAGCGGCCATCCGTTTGAAATGTATGCGCACCATTTCACCGATTGCAGTTTCCACTGCGGCATGCTCGCCGATTTTGTCGAGGACGAAGAGACGGGCGACCGGTTCTACCAACAGATCAAGGCGGGAGACGCCGTCACGATGGGCGGCATCGTCGCGGGGATCAAAAAACTCAATACCAAATCGGGCGCGGTCATGGCGTTTCTCACGGTCGAAGATCTGTACGGCAGCATCGAGTGCGTGGTATTCCCCAAGATCTATGAGAAAGCGAGGGTATTCCTGCGGCCGGATGTCGTCGTCCGCATCTCCGGGAAGATCGACATCGCACCAGAAAAGCTACCCGTCATCATTCTCGATTCTTTGGAAGAGTTTATTGTGGAGACGCCTGCCGAGCCGCAACAGACTGCCGCACCGGCCGAACAAGTGCTGTGGCTGGATGCGCGCGGTCTGTCCGAAGAGGATTTTGAGGAACTGGTCGAGACGGTAACGGAGTACGCGGGCGCGTTCAAGGCGAAAATTTTGCACGGCGGGAAGCGCTATGAATTTTCGGTCAACATGAATCGCGCGTTTGCGGCGGAGATCAAGTGTTTTCTGCCCGCCGAATGTATCAAAGTCGTATAAGAAATTTTATCAAAAGCGAAAAAAATCACAAAACCTCTTTTCAAGCGCGGAAAAATCTGCTATAATAACGGAGAGGTTCGGGGGATTTACGGAGGTTACTATGAAGAGAATCGGTTTACTTACGAGCGGCGGCGATGCGCCCGGCATGAATGCGGCGATCCGCGCGGTCGTCCGCACCGCGATCTACTACGGCATGGAAGTCTATGGGATCGAACGCGGCTATGCCGGTCTCATCGACGATACGATGATGCCCATGGAGATGCGCAGCGTCTCGGACATCGTGCAGCGCGGCGGCACAAAGCTCCGCACGGCACGCTGTCTGGAAATGCTCACGAAGGACGGCCAGAAGCGCGCCGTCGAGACGCTTGAAAGGCGCGGGATCGAGGGGCTCGTCGTGATCGGCGGAGACGGCAGTTTCCGCGGCGCCAAATGTCTCACCGAGGACTACGGCATTCCGACCATCGGCATTCCGGGGACCATCGATAACGACCTCGAGTATACCGATTATACTTTGGGATTCGATACGGCCGTCAATACCTGCAACGACGTTATCAATAAGCTGCGCGACACGATGAACTCGCATGAGCGTATCTCCGTCGTCGAAGTGATGGGCCGTCATTGCGGCGACATCGCGCTCTATGTCGGGATCACTTCGGGCGCCGAGATCATCGTCGTCCCCGAAATTTCCTACGATATGGATGACATCGTGATGCGCATCAACCGTTCGCGCGCCAACGGGAAACATTCCAATATCATCGTCGTCGCAGAAGGGGCGACGAGCGCGGACGCCTTCGCGAAACAGCTTCAGGAAGTGACGACGTATTCCGTGCGCGCCACCAATATCGGACACATCCAGCGGGGCGGTTCGCCCTCCATGGCAGACAGAATGCTCGCGGCGCAGTTCGGTAACAAGGCCGTGCGTCTTCTCAAAGACGGCATCGGCAACCGCGTCGTCGGCATCCATAAGAACGAGATCATCGATATGGATATCATCGAGGCCGTCTCCATGAAGAAGAAATTCAACTACGAACTCTATGAGACGTTGCAGATGATCTCCATGTAAAAAGTGTCGGAAAGTTTCATAAAAACTGTTACAAAACACAAAAATGCCGCTATAATATGATGTGGGATCGGCGGAGCGACCTTCGGCCCGCTCTGCCGGCATGCAGATTGTCTGCATAAGGGGGGAAATATGATTCTGACGGTTTGTATGAGTCCGAGCGTCGATGTCACCATTGAGCTCGACTCTCTCAATATCGGAAAAGTGAACGTCGTAAAGAGCAAGACGCTCTCATTCACGGGAAAGGCGATCAATGTCGCGATCGGCGTCGCGAGATTGGGAGCGGAAGCGCAGGCGACGGGATTTATGTATAACGAAAACGGCGCGATGTTCGAACGCGCGCTCGACAGAGAGGGCGTGCCGTTCTCCTTCGTGTGGAACAGCGGCAGAGTCCGCGAAAACTACAAATGCATCGATAAGCGCTCCATGCTGACCGAGATCAACGATATCGGCGGACAGGTCGGCGCAGACAAGCTCGTCGAACTCATGCAAATGATCCGCAATTTTTCTTCCCGTTCGGAAGTCACGGTCATTTCGGGCGGTCTGCCGCGGGGCGTGGACGCAAGCTACTACCGTGAAATATTCCGCGCGGTGGATCCCAAGTCGATCCGCATTGCGGATACGGAAGGGGCCAAACTTTTTGCGGCGCTCGAGGCGGGCATCGACCTCGTAAAGCCCAATCTCGAGGAGTTGGAAGAGACGCTCGGCCGGGAGTTCAAGACGCGCGAGGATATGCTTCTCGGATGCCGTGAGCTTTTGGATCGCGGCGCAAAGACGGTCTTGCTCTCTCTGGGGCGCGACGGTGCGATCATCACAAACGGTACGAAAAACTACTATTGCAAGAGCATCAACGTGGCCGTCAACTCCACGGTGGGCGCCGGCGACGGAATGGTTTCTGCCGTAGCGGTCAAAATGAAAGAGGGGGCGGACCTCCCCGAAGTCCTGCGTGCGGGCGTTGCGGCCGGCACGGCGACCGTCACCACGTTCGGCACGATCTCGTTCACCAAGGAAAAATATGAGGAAGTTTACTCAAATTTGACTGTGACAGAGTTCTGATCTATGATTCCGGATTTATCTCAAATCAAGTCCGACCCGGAGATCGCCACGCTGATGGCGATGGCCGAGGCACAAATTAAGGCGTTGCAATTTACGGAACACTCCAAACGGCACGCGGGCATCGTCAGCAAGTGGGCGGGCGATATTCTTCGCGGTCTCAACGCCGACGAGGAGCGCATCCGCCTTGCGGAGATCGCGGGATATCTTCACGATATCGGCAACTGCGTCAACCGGGAAGGCCACGCCCAGAGCGGCGCGATTTTGGCATATCATACGTTATGCCGCATCGGGATGGACACGCCGCATGCGACGGAAGTCATGATGGCCATCGGCAATCACGACGAAAAATACGGGACGCCCGTTTCGGACATTTCCTCCGCGCTTATCATCGCCGATAAGGCGGACGTCCACAAGAGCCGCGTGAAGAAGACGATCGAAGACGTCATGAAGGCCAACATCCACGACCGGGTGAATCTTGCCGCCGAGAAGTCCTATCTCACCGTGCAGCGGGAGGAGGCCGCGATCGCGCTCCATATCGAGATCGACACCGACGTCTGCTCCGTAATGGACTACTTCGAGATCTATTTCAACCGCATGCAAATGTGCCGCAAAGCCGCGGAATTTTTGCATTGCAGGTTCTCTCTCAACATCAACGGAACAAAACTTGTGTGAGGGATCCGCGTGTAACTTTGGGCGCACTTTGTTTCACACGAAAAACTTAAAATTTTGAGGCAACCACAATATATAGTGGTCGAGCAAAAAATTTTTCCAAAATATAGTGGCAAACTCTTGACAGCAGTATGAGAATGCGATATAATAAGAGCGTTCCTCTTTTCGGGGGACGCTTCCTTTTTGTCGCCGAGGGGGGCGACGGGGCAGTCTTTTACAAAGGAATCGAGGAGAATCGAAAATGAAGATCATTAAGCGCAACGGCGCGGAAGTCGCGTTCGATATCAATAAAATCATCCATGCGATCGAGAAGGCAAATCATGAGGTCAGCGAGGGGGACCGTCTCACGGAAGATCAGATCCTTGCGATCTCCGAAAAAGTTGCCGCACTCGCCGGGGATCTGAACCGCGCGGTCAGCGTCGAGGAGATCCAGGACTATGTCGAGAATCAGATCATGGACCAAAAGGCGTTTGCGGTGGCGCGCAAATACATTACGTATCGCTATACGCGCACGCTGGTCCGGCAGTCCAATACGACGGACGCCCAGATCCTCACGTTGATCGAGTGCAATAACGAGGAAGTCAAACAGGAAAATTCCAACAAGAATCCCACCGTAAATTCCGTTCAGCGCGATTATATGGCGGGGGAAGTTTCCAAGGACTTGACGCGCCGCGTGCTGTTGCCGCCCGACATCGTTGCCGCGCACGACCAGGGGCTCATTCACTTCCACGACGCCGATTACTTTGCGCAACATATGCATAACTGCGACCTCGTCAATTTGGAGGATATGCTGCAAAACGGGACGGTCATCTCCGGGACGTTTATCGAGAAACCGCACTCGTTCTCGACGGCATGCAACATCGCGACGCAGATCATTGCGCAGGTCGCTTCGAACCAATACGGCGGGCAGAGCATTTCGCTCACGCACCTTGCGCCCTTCGTGGATATCAGCCGCCGGAAGATTCGTGCCGAAGTCGCCGAAGAGCTCGCGGAAGTGGGAGTCTCCGACGAACAATATATCGCCAGGATCGCCGAAAAGCGCCTCCGCGACGAGATCAAAAAGGGCATCCAGACCATTCAATATCAGGTTGTCACGCTGCTCACGACGAACGGTCAGGCGCCGTTTGTGACCGTATTCATGTATCTCGGCGAGGCGCGCAACGAACGCGAACGCGACGATCTCGCCATGATCATTGAGGAGACGCTCAACCAGCGCATTCAGGGCGTCAAGAATGAATCGGGCGTTTGGGTGACGCCGGCGTTCCCCAAATTGATCTATGTGCTGGAAGAGAACAATATCAAAGAGGGCAGCAAATATTGGTACCTCACGGAACTTGCAGCCCGTTGCACCGCCAAGCGCATGGTGCCCGACTACATCTCTGAAAAGAAGATGTTGGAGTTCAAGGTGGATAAAAACGGGGAGGGGCACTGCTATACCTGTATGGGTTGCCGCAGTTTCCTCACGCCGTATGTCGATGCGAACGGCAACCCGAAGTATTACGGCAGGTTCAACCAAGGCGTCGTGACCATCAACCTTGTCGATGTTGCGCTCTCTTCGGGCGGGGATATGGACAAATTCTGGTCGATTTTCGATGAACGGCTCGACCTCTGCTATCGCGCCCTAATGGAGCGTCACAACCGCTTGAAGGGTACGCTCTCCGACGCCGCGCCCATTCTTTGGCAATACGGTGCGCTTGCGCGTCTCAAAAAGGGCGAGACGATCGACAAGTTGCTCTACGGCGGATATTCCACCATTTCTCTCGGCTATGCGGGCCTCTACGAGTGCACGAAGTTTATGACGGGGAAATCGCATACCGATCCTGCGGCCAAGCCGTTTGCGCTCTCCGTCATGCAGCATATGAACGATAAATGCAAGGAATGGAAAGCCAAGCACAACATCGACTTCTCCCTGTACGGCACGCCGCTCGAGAGCACGACGTATAAGTTCGCCAAGTGCCTGCAAAAGCGCTTCGGCATCATTCCCGGCGTTACGGATAAGAATTATATCACGAACAGTTATCATGTGCATGTCACGGAGCAGATCGATGCGTTCACCAAGCTCAAATTCGAGAGCGAGTTCCAACAGCTCTCTCCCGGCGGCGCGATCTCCTATGTGGAAGTGCCCAACATGCAGAACAATATCCCCGCCGTGCTTGCCGTCATGCAGTATATCTATGACAATATCATGTATGCCGAGCTCAATACCAAGAGCGACTACTGCCAGGTGTGCGGCTATGATGGCGAGATCGCGATCGTGGAAGAGGACGGGAAACTCTTTTGGGAATGCCCGCACTGCCACAACCGCGACCAGAGCAAGATGAATGTTGCCCGTCGGACCTGCGGCTATATCGGAACGCAGTATTGGAATCAAGGCCGCACGCAGGAGATCAAAGACCGCGTCCTGCACCTTTGATCGTTCGCCTGCGATCCTGTCGGAATGGACGGGTTGAAGGCGCCCGCCCATTCGTTTGTGCGGCGATAGGGAAAGGAAGAGGTAGGAATTAATCCGCTCACGGAATTTTTATGCCCGCATTTTTACCCCGTAGGGAGTTTCTGACGGATAAAAATTCGTGAATTTCAACACTATGAACATCGCAGAAATCAAAAAAACGGACATCGCAAACGGAGAGGGAGTCAGAGTATCCCTCTTCGTTTCGGGTTGTACGAGACATTGTAAAAATTGTTTCAATCAGATCGCATGGGATTTCCACTACGGAAAGCCGTTTACCCATGCGATGGAGGAGGAGCTTCTGGAGGCGCTCGCGCCGTACTATATCGCAGGCCTTTCGCTCCTCGGAGGGGACCCGTTCGAGCCCGTCAATCAGTGCGGCCTGCTGCCGTTTGTCAAACGGTTCAAGGCGCGCTATCCTTCTAAAAATGTATGGTGCTATACCGGCTACACCTATGAAAACGGGACGCTGGCGGAGGCGCATGCGCGCACGGAGGCGACCGAAGAGCTCCTTTCGCTCATCGACGTCTTGGTCGACGGACCGTTCGTCGAAGAACTGAAGGATATCCGCTTAAAATTCCGCGGATCGTCCAACCAACGGGTGATCGACCTGAATCAAACGCGTGCGCGCGGAGAAATTGTCCTCTATTTGCAATAAACGGTGAAAAATCCACGACATTTTTCATGGAATGTGGTACAATACGATTGGAAATCCGAAAAAGGGAGAAAAAAGATATGAATAAAATGCAACTCAGAAGATACGCCAAATTGCTTGCCAAAGTCGGCGTGAACGTGAAGAAAGGCCAATGGGTCGTTGTGCAGGCGGAGCTCGACCAGCCCGAGTTTGTCGAGATGTGCGTGGAGGAGCTCTATCGGGCGGGCGCCTGGAAGGTGACGGTCGAGTGGTCCCATCAGAACCTTACGCCGCTCCACTATAAGTATCAGAAGCAGGAAGATTTGGAAAAATTCGAAAAATGGGAGCTCGAGAAGTTAGAGTTCCGTAAAAACGAACTTCCCGCGATGCTCTATCTCGAATCGTCCGATCCGGACGGCCTCGCGGGAATGGACCAGGAAAAGTTTACGGCCGTGCGCGGCGCGCGTACCAAGGTGATCAAACCTTACCGCGACCAAATGGAAAACAAATACCAGTGGTGCATCGCGGCGGTCCCCGGAGAAGCGTGGGCCAAGAAAGTCTTCCCGGATCTCAAACTCGGCAACACCGCCGTCAATAAACTTTGGGACTGCATCCTGCAGGCGTCGCGCGCAGACGGGCCCGATCCCGTCCGAGAATGGCTGCGTCACAACGATGAACTTGCCGCAAAGTGCGATTATCTCAATCGTCTGAAACTTGTTTCTCTCGAATATAAATCTTCCAACGGGACGGACTTTAAGGTCGGCCTCATCGAAAACAGCAATTTCTGCGGAGGTGGCGAAGAGACGATCGAGGGGGCTTATTTCAATCCCAACATCCCTTCGGAGGAGATCTTCATATCCCCGAAGGCCGGCGAAGCGGAGGGGATCGTGTATTCCACGAAGCCGCTCTCCTATCAGGGCGAACTCATCGAAAACTTCTCCGTTCGCTTTGAGGGCGGGAAAGTCGTCGAGGTCAAGGCCGAGAAGAACCAGCATCTCCTCGAAAAGATGATCTCCATGGATGAAGGGGCGGCCCGGCTCGGCGAGTGTGCGCTGATCGCCTACGATTCACCCATCAACAATCAGGGCATCCTCTATTACAATACGCTGTTCGATGAGAATGCGAGCTGCCACCTTGCGCTCGGGAGAGGATTCCATGAGTGCATTAGGGGATATGAGACGATGTCGTTGGAAGAGATCCGGGAGAAGGGGATCAACGACAGCATGATCCATGTGGATTTCATGATCGGCAGCGCGGATCTCGAGGTGACGGGCGTCACGAAGAACGGCGACCGGATCCCGATTTTCAAAAACGGCAATTGGGCATTCTGATTGCGGAATCATAAAATTCGGTTTCAATGAGGCAAAATCATGATCAAAATTGATATTTTTTCCGGTTTTTTGGGCGCGGGCAAGACGACGCTCATCAAAAAATTGATTCAAGAGGCCTATCAGGGCGAAAAAGTCGTACTGATCGAAAATGAGTTTGGCGAAATCGGCGTCGACGGCGGATTCTTGCAGGACGCCGGCATCGAGATCACGGAGATGAACTCCGGCTGCATCTGCTGTTCGCTCGTGGGCGATTTCTCCAAAGCTCTCAAAGAGGTCGCCGCCAAATTCCACCCCGAACGCATCATCATCGAGCCCTCCGGCGTCGGGAAGCTGTCCGACGTGATCAAGGCGGTCCAACGCGCCGCGGTCCCCGATAGCAAGCTCAATGCATTCTGCACGGTTGTCGACGCCAAGAAGTGCAAGGTCTATCTCAAGAATTTCGGCGAATTTTTCCTCGATCAGGTCGAGAATGCAAGTTGTATCGTCCTTTCGCACACTTCGGACGCCAAGAAAGTCGAGGAGGCCGTGGAGCTTCTCAAGGCGCACACGCAGGCGACCGTCGTCACGACGGATTGGGACGCGCTCGACGGGAAGGACATCCTTTCGGCGATGCAAAAGTCCGATTCCTTGGAGGCCGAGCTCAAAAAACTCGCCGAGGAGGCCGAACATCACCATCATGAGGAGGAGTGCGACGATCCGGAGTGCGAATGCCATCACCACCATCACGACGACGATGACGACGATGAGCACGAGCACGAACACCATCACCACCATCATCATGAGGGGGAATGCGACGATCCGGAGTGCGAATGCCATCGCCACCATCACGACGACGATGATGACGACGATGATGACGATGAGCACGAGCACGAGCACCATCATCACCACCATCATCATGCCGACGAGGTATTTACCAGTTGGGGCGTGGAGACGGCGAAAAAGTTTACAAAAGAGGAACTCGAACAGATGTTGCAGGCGCTGGATTCCGGCAAATACGGCCGCATTTTGCGCGCCAAGGGCATCGTGGATGGCGGAGATCACTGGCTGCATTTCGACTTTGTCCCCGAAGAGTATAATGTCCGTGCCGGGACGGCGGCCGTTACGGGCAGATTGTGCGTGATCGGCTGCGACATCGCGGAGGAAGCGCTTCGCACGCTGTTTTTGGCATGAAACAAATCCCTGTCTATCTGTTTCTCGGGTTTCTGGACGCCGGCAAGACGAAGTTCGTGCAGGAGACCTTTGAAGATCCGCGCTTTGACGACACAAGAGAGCGGACCCTTCTCCTCGTGACGGAGGAGGGGGAAGAGGAGTATGATCCCGCGAAATTTGCGGTCAAGAACTTTTCGGTGGAGGTGTTGGCCCCCGAGGAGCTGACGGCAGATGCGCTTCTGAAATTGCAGAAGAAGTATCGGCCGCAGCGCGTCGTCGTCGAATACAACGGCATGCTTCTTCTGCAGAAATTCTTCGAAGCAATGCCGGACGGTTGGTTGATCGCGCAGGTCATGACGTTCTTTGAGGCCGCAACGTTTCTCACCTACAACAAGAATATGCGCCAGCTCGTCTACGACAAGGTGCAGTACGCCGATATGGTCGTTTTCAACCGATTCCGAGAGACCGATTCCCAAGAGGAGTTCCATAAGGTCATCCGCGCCATGACGCGGCGTCCCGAGATCGTCTATGAGTATGTCGGCGGCAGGGCCGTCTACGATGAGATCGTTGACCCGTTGCCGTTTGATTTCAATGCGGACCCGATCGTGATCGCCGACCGCGATTATGCCTTCTTTTATCGGGACCTCGTGGAGGATCCGCAAAAGTATGCGGGGAAGCGGGTCCGGTTCAAGGGGCTCGTCGCCATAGATAAGCGCATGCCGCAGGGAACGATCGTCGTCGGGCGCCATATCATGACGTGCTGCGAGGCGGATATCGCATACAGCGGGCTTGTCTGTCTGCACGCCTCGGTCCTGCCGCTTCGCATGCGGGATTGGGTGATCGTGACGGCCCGCATCGACATCGGCTATCACCAAATTTACGGACAGGAAGGTCCCGTTCTGAAGGCCGTATCCATCGAATATGCAGAGCCTCCGGAGGCGGAAGTTGCAACTTTCTTCTAAAACGATGAGGAAGCATGAGACCTTCTCTCTCATAGGTATCCCACGGACATGCCCGTGGGATTTTCTATATAGGCCGAAAATTTCTTAAAAAATTTTTAGTAAATGTATTTACAAAGTCTAAAATTTATGTTATAATATTTTCCAGCGGAGGTAAATATATGAAAACTCTTGTCGTTTATTATTCGTTAAGTGGAAATACACGTGCGGTTGCCCGCAGAATAGCCCGTCAGCTCAAGGCGGATGTGTTGGAGGTCCGCACCGTAAAGACGTATCCCGACGATGTCGATGTGCTTCTCGGTCTCGGAAAACAGGAGGTCAAAACGGGGTATGTCCCGCAGCTCCAACCTTACCGTGTGGATTTGGATAAATATGATGCCGTCTTGCTCGGCGCACCCGTATGGTGGTCGACGTTTGCTCCCGCGATGAAGAGCTTTATGAAGGGCAAGAATTGGGAGGGGAAGAAAGTCTATCCGTTCACGACCAACGGCGGAACGCTCGGCCACACGCCCAGCGATTTCCGTAAGGCTTTGAAAGGTGCGACGGTCGCGCCCATTTTGAGCGTCCGCTTCGGCGAAGACCGCACGCAGGAAACGCCCGAGAGTGAGATCAAGGAGTGGCTCACGCTCATCGGCTGATGTCCGAACTGTCTACGCGTCTTGCGGCCGATTACGGGCCCGAGATCGCTTCCCGCATCCTCGCGGGATCTTGCAAACGTCCCGTTACATTTCGCGTCAATACCTTGAAGGCGAGCGCCGACGAGGTATTTGTTGCACTCTCGAAATATCCGCTCGAACGGGTGTCATGGTATCAAGACGCCTTCATCGTGCGCGATGTGGCCGAATCGGAGCTCGAGCAGCTTCTCGTATACCGCGACGGAAAGATCTACCTGCAGAGCCTTTCCTCCATGATCCCGCCGCTCGTGCTTGCGCCGCATCCCATGGAGGATATCCTCGATATGACGGCCGCGCCGGGCGGAAAGACGTGCGAACTCTATGCGCTTTCGGGCGGCAATGCGTTGATTACGGCGTGCGAGCGCGATAAGATCCGCTATGACCGCCTCATCTTCAATTTGACGCGGCAGGGCGCCACGCGCATCACGGCGATTTGGAGAGACGCGCTGAAACTCGATGATTTCTTTTCCTTCGATAAGATCTTGCTCGACGCGCCGTGTACCGGAAGCGGTACGATAACGCCCGACGAGCCGGGCCGCTATTCCGAGGCATATCTTCAAAAGTGCGTGCAGATGCAGGAGAAACTGCTTCAAAAAGCGCTGAAACTGCTGCGGAGAGGCGGGACGCTTGTCTATTCGACGTGTTCCGTGCTCAAAGCGGAAAACGAGGAATTGCTCGGCCGCGTGCTTCCGCGTGAACGCGCGCGCTTGGTCCCGTTCGAGATCGGCGACATCCCTCGGCTTCCTTCCGCTCCCGGGACGCTCTTGATCCCCCCGACGGAATTGTATGAAGGCTTTTTTGTCGCAAAAATCACGAAATGACTTTGAAAAGTAAGATCCCGCCTCGCGCGGGATCTTTTCATAGATCGAACAGAGACATTTGGCCGTCGGAGCGGAGATCGCTCTCCTGCGGACTCTTCGAGAGGACGTCGGTGGATTGCAGGCCGCCGAGGAGCAGGGGGGAGTTTTCGTCATGGCGGGTCACATTTTCTTTCACAAGGTCGGGATTGCGATTGGCGTTGCAATAGACGCATCCCGCGGGACAACTGTCGTAGGAACCGATATCCCGACAGGTGATGCAACTGCAACCTCTTCGGTTTCCGAGATGTTTTACGCGCCGAAATTCGCATGAATTTGCCTTGCCGATGTCATCCAGCGTGAGGCAGCCGCCGCGGGAAACGCCGAATGCGGCGTAGTCTTCTCCCTTGCCGCATATGCGCACGGGAAGACGGTATCGTTTGCAGATGGAGCCCAAACGCATGATGAACGCGCGCTTGGCGGTCTTCGTGAACTCCTCGGTCCGCAGTGCGGACGGCATGTTGAATGTATATTCGATGAAATTTACGATGCAGCCCGCGACGTAGGGCGCGAGCGCCGCGGCCAGCGTTTCAAACATGGAGAGATGGAAGGGGACGGTGTAGCGCGGCGTCAGCACGATGGGGTCGTAGCGCCAAAAGACGCGCTCCCGCCCCACAAGCGCAGAAAGCGTCTTTGCCATTTGTACGCGCGCGGAAAGCGCGGGGCTTGCCGGTTCGAGATCTTGCGAATAGGCGTTGACGGTGACATGAAAGAGCGTGCGGTAGCGGCCAGTAATTTCCGCAAGGTGCGGAAAGAGGGGCCGGTAATTTTTCGAGCAGAAGTAGATTGCGTCCACCGCGTCCGGTTTGAGGGAATATTCCGTCACTTTATTCGGGAAGAGGGGATTGCGCGCATAGACAAATCCTTCCTTTATCCGGTTGAGCAACCATTTTGAGTAGAATGCGACGATATCTGTTCTGAGTCCCGTAGATAAAATCATTGACTGTTTCCCGTTGAACCTCGGAGGATCCGTTTCTTTCCATAATACAATTTTTTTGCGCAGGCGACGTAGAGTTCCTGCAAACTTGGATTTTGTGGGGCGGGATAAGAGGAATGCCGATAGTCGATCGACTATCGGCACGGCGCGTTCGGCTTCCTTTCATCGTTCTGCATTGTAACACGTTTCCCGCATTCTGTCAATCAGTATCGGCTCTTGTTTTCGGAATGCGCGAAAGGCCGATTCCTCGCGGCGTTCAAAGTCCGTTTGCCCGCCTTTCGTTCGATTGCAGGCGTGAGCTTGTCCGCGCCGCGTAGCGGCGCGCTTGTCAAGACAAGCTCACGCCTAAATGCCAAAATCACTTTTGACTGCTTGATTTTTCTGTTTGAATATGATATGATGATTGTACGATAAGTGTTAATTTAGCGGGGATAATTAAAGAATGAATGCAATTGAAGAAATGATACGAAATAAGAATTTCAAATACGAGCCGCCATATTTTTATAACAATCCTTTTTCATTGCGGTGTGAATTGGGTATTGGCGAAAGCAACGAGGCATATTTGACTATCGCAAAGAAAAGAGCGGCGGAAAT
>CANQWO010000005.1 GCA_947627565.1 uncultured Clostridia bacterium | reverse complement strand
GGACATTTTCAAAGATGAGTTGTGATTTATTGTTTAATCATGAAGTATAAGGAAAGCGAGGGCTGTTTGTCCTCGCTATTTGCATAGAAAAAGACCAACCCAACTCGGTTCGAATTAGGTTGGTCGTGGTGCCGGTGATACTTCGCGGCAAAGCCGCTCGTGCCGACCTTAGTTAGAACAAATAGAAGCTGCGGTCGTGCGGGGTCGAAAAAATATTCGATCCCTTCACGGCACCAAGAGAGCGACCCCTTTTCGGGGGTCGCTCTCTTGGTGCCGGTGATCGGGGTCGAACCGATACGGTATCACTACCACAGGATTTTGAGTCCAGCGCGTCTGCCAATTCCACCACACCGGCATGGCAGAATCATTATACCGTAACCGAATAAAAAAAGCAAGTGATTTTCCCCGAAATCTTGCAAATTTTCGCCGGACGTGTTAAAATGGGGGTATGGAAAAACTGATACTCATCGATGGAAACAGCTTATTGAACAGGGCCTTTTATGCCATGACCGTATTTTCGACGCAAGACGGTCAACCGACCAACGGGATCTTCGGATTTATCAAACTGCTTTTCAAAATTATTTCCGACGAAAAACCCCGCTATCTTGCCGTCGCGTTCGACGTCCACGCCCCGACATTCCGGCATAAGATGTACGACGGCTATAAGGCGACCAGAAAGCCCATGCCCGATGAGCTCGTCCGGCAGGTCCCCGTTTTGAAAGAGCTCCTGTCCGCCATGAAGATCTGCATGGTGGAGCGGGAAGGGTATGAGGCGGACGACGTCATCGGCACGCTCACCAGGAAGTTCGAAAACGTTTCCGTGCTCGTCTATACGGGGGACCGCGATGCCTATCAGCTCGTCAAGGAGAACGTGGACGTCTGTTTCACCAAGCGGGGCGTGAGCGATCTCGACCGTCTCACTTCGGAAAATTTTTATGAGAAAGTGGGGCTGACGCCCGCCCAGATCATTGACGAGAAGGCGCTGATGGGGGACGCGTCCGACAACATTCCCGGCGTCAAGGGGATCGGACCCAAGAGTGCGCTCTCACTGCTTCAGCAGTACGGCGATCTCAACGGCGTCTACGCGCACATCGAGGAGCTTTCGGGCGGTCTCAGACAAAAACTCGAACTGCATTATTCCATGGCGGTGCTTTCCCGCAAGCTCGCGACCATTGATACCGAGGTCCCCATTGATTTGGAATTGGAGGACTGCCTTCTGAAATTTCCGTTTCCCGAGGAGGCGCGGGCTTATTGCGTGCGGTTGGAATTTCGCTCCCTCCTCGGAAGCGAGTTTTTTGCGGAACCGTCCGCGTCGCGCGTTGCGCCCGTTGTGGAATGCACCGATCTGCAGCGGCTCACGGAGGTTGCAAAAAACGTGAAAGAATTTGCATTTTGCCCGGAGCAGGAGGGGATCTATCTCTATCTCAACGGCGATTATCTTGTGCGCACGAGATCCAATATCCTCGACGCGGGATTCTTCCGGGAAGAACTTCGTCCGCTCTTCGAGGTCTTGTTCTCCGCGGGCAAACGGGCGATCGTGCCCGACGCCAAGGCGCTCATCCATTTTCTCGATCAACTCTCGTTAAGCCCTGCCTGCGAGTTGGAGGACGTGACGCTGCTGCGCTATCTCGCCGATTCCAATCTCCGGCCGCTGGATCCCAAGGATTTCGCCGTGGACTTCTCGCTGCCCGAGGGGAATTGTGCATATGCGCTGCTGCAGACTTATCGGGCGGTATCGGAAAAACTGAAGGGGACGCCCGAGGAGCGGCTATACCGCGAGCTCGAACTTCCGCTTGCGTTTTTACTCGCCGAAATGGAACGGACGGGCGTCCGCGTAGACCTCGCGAAGTTTCCCGAATTTTCCGATAAATATAAGCGCGAAATGGTGTCGCTGTCCAAAGAGATCTTTGAGATCGCGGGGGGAGATTTCAACTTAAATTCTCCGTTCCAGCTCTCCGAAGTGCTCTTCGGACGGCTCGGTTACGACCCAAAAGGCGCCAAAAAGAATGCGCGCGGCGGCTATTCCACGAGCGCGGAGACCCTTGAGCGGCTTGCGGAAGATCATGAGATCGCGCGCCTCATCCTCCGCTATCGCGAGTTGCAAAAATTATTGTCCACCTATATCGACGGGATCCGACCGCTTGCCGCGACGGGCGTCGTCCACACGACGTATAACCAGACGATGACGACGACGGGGCGGCTTTCGAGCGCCAATCCCAACCTTCAGAATATCCCCATCCGTACCAACGAGGGACGGGAGCTGAGAAAGCTCTTTGTCGCGCGGGAGGGGAACGTGCTCGTCGACGCCGATTATTCGCAGATCGAACTGCGGCTTTTGGCGCATTTTTCCGATTGCAAGGTCCTTGTGGACGCCTATCGAAACAATGAGGACATCCATGCGGCAACGGCTTCCCGCGTCTTCGGCGTTGCGCCGGATCAAGTCACTTCCGCCATGCGCCGCCGTGCAAAGACCATCAATTTCGGGATCATTTACGGGATGAGCGCATTCGGGCTGGCGAAGGACCTCGGCTGTTCCACGACGGAAGCGCAGGATTTCATTACGAAATATTTCGAAACGCATCCGGGCGTGAAAGAATACATGGATGAGAACGTGCGGAAGGCCAAAGAGGACGGGTATGTCGTCACCATTCTCGGCAGAAAGCGCTATATCGCCGAACTCCGATCCACCAACTACAATGTTCGCTCGTTCGGCGAGCGCGCCGCCATGAATATGCCCCTGCAGGGGAGCGCCGCCGACATCATCAAATTAGCCATGTTGCGCGTGGCAAGCCGGCTCAAACGGGAAAATTCCGGCGCCAAAATGGTGCTTCAGGTGCACGACGAGCTCGTTCTCGATACGCCCCTCGCCGAGGAGTCCGCCGCCGCTGCGCTTTTGAAGGAAGAGATGGAAGCGGCCATCGCGCTCCGCGTTCCGCTTGTCGCCGAAGTTTCGACGGGGAAGAGTTGGTATGAAGCGAAGTAAAAAAATTGCCGTCACGGGCGGGATGGGGAGCGGGAAATCCACCGTCTGCGCCCTGCTCGAAAAGCGCGGGTTTCCGGTCTACTCCTGCGATGCGATCTCGCACGAACTTTGGAACGACGCGGAGTATACGGCGGGGCTCGCCCGCCTCTTTCCCGATTGCGTCAGCGGCGGAAGTCCGCAAAAATCGCGGCTTGCCGCAATTGTCTTTTCGGACAGACGGGAACTTGAAAAATTGGAAGATTACGCGCACCCGCGCATCATGGAGCGCCTTTTGAAGCGGATGGAGGCCGATGAGATCGCCTTTGCGGAGGTCCCGCTTCTCTTCGAGCGGGGCTACGAGAAGCTGTTCGACGCCGTGTTGGCGGTGCGCAGAAAGGATGAGGAGCGCGTCGCCGCCGTTGCGCGGCGGGACGGCCTCTCCGAGCGGGAGATCCGCGGCCGGATGGCGCGCCAATTCCCCTGCGCCGACTTGGAAAAGAAGGGCTGTTTCATTTTGGAAAACGACGGTTCCTTGGAACAGCTTGAAGGCGAATTGTCATCAATATTATATAAAATATTGAAATAAACGATGATTTTTTTGGGAAATACTTGACAAAATACAGCCGAATGCTATAATAAGAACCATGAAAGATTATTATTACGAAAGAGAGGCGGACGGAAACGGATATTTCGCCGTTTTCAAGACGCACAACAACAGAACTCCCGCGCATTTTCATAATTCCATGGAATTTTTGGCGATCACCAAGGGCAAGGAGCGCGTTGTCATCAACGGAACGGAATATATTGCTACGGAGGGCGAGTTCATCGTATGCAACCGTTTCGATGTGCATTTTTATGAAAATGTGGGGGATACCGACGTTACCGTCGTCATGTTGAGCGATGAGTACACGGCGCATTTCCGCGAGGTCTTCGATACGGGATTTGCCAGCTATTTGCCCAAGAGCGAAAAATCGGAGGAGATCCTTGCGCTTTTCGAGACGCTCTATCGGAATCAAACCCAGAACCGTCTCGTCGTCACGGGTTATGTCGACGTGCTCTTGGGAATGCTGAAACAGACGTATCCCAACGCCCAGCGTCTCGGCCGCCCGAGCGGAAACAATTTCGCTCAGATTTTGGCGTATCTCGAGGACCATTTCACGGAGAACCTCTCGCAGAAGGCGGTCGCGGCCAATTTCGGCTACAGCGTCAACTATTTCTCGGCGCTCTTCAATCGCTTCGCCGGCATGCATTTTACGGAGTATGTCAACCGGTTGCGCGTCGCGCGAGCGGCGGAACTCATTGAGGGCGGGACAAAGGTCTGCGACGCGATCTTTGCATGCGGATTTGAGAGTCCCAATTCGTATTATCGCGCAAAACATCGTTGCACCGCGCAAAAATCATAAATACTGACACGTTCTTGATAATTTTTTCCGTTGCGTTTTCCCGGACTTCTGTTATAATAAAAGGCCAAGGAGCTGTTTTATGAAGATCGGAGCAATGATTGAAAGTTTTCGTCTCGACTTTAAGGAGGCGGCTGCGGCGGCGAAGAAGATCGGCGCCGACGGGGTGCAGGTCTATGCGTCGGGCATCGTGCATGCCGACATGTCGGACGCCGAGATCGCGAATGTCCGCGCGATCCTCGCGGGCGAAGGGCTTGCCGTTTCCGCGCTGTGCGGCGATTTCGGCTGCAAAATGTTCTACCGTCCCGAGACGTGCAGAGACCTGATCGAACGGGAAAAGCGCGTCATGCTCGTGGCGCAAAAATTGGGCACGAACATCGTGACGACGCATATCGGCGTCGTTCCCGATGATGAAAATTGCGAGCAATACGAAAGTATGCACCGCGTATGCAAGGAATTGGCGGATTTTGCCGACAGTGTCGGCGGACGCTTCGCCGTTGAGACGGGCCCCGAAAAGGCGGCCGTTTTGAAAAAATTTCTCGATTCGCTCTCTAGCCGCGGCGTGAGCGTCAATCTCGATCCCGCGAATCTTGTCATGTGCGCGGGAGACGATCCCGTAAAGGCCGTCGGTATCCTCAAAGATTATATCGTACACACGCACGCCAAAGACGGCATCCAAAACTACTATGTGGATACGCGGCGCCTCTATGCGGCCGAATACTATGGGTTGGAGCCGGCGTCGTGGGACAGCATCCGGGAAGTTCCGCTCGGGGAAGGGGGAGTCGATTGGCCCGCCTATATTGCCGCGCTGAAGTCGATCGGATATGACGGATATCTCACGATCGAACGCGAGTGCGGCGACGATCCCTCCGCAGATATCCGTGCGGCCGCTTCCTTTTTGAAAAAATTATTGTGACCGTTTCGCAGTTGGACTCTCTATTAAATATTACGGAGTGATCATGAAAAAATTAAAAGTCGCCGTGATCGGCGTGGGCAATATTTCCTACTATCATATTATCAACTATGTCGCCAATCCCGATACCGAACTGGTTGCGTTCTGCGATATCAACCCCGAGACGCTGAAGCGGCGGGGCGCGGAATTTGGCGTCACCAATCTTTTCGAAGACTATCACGAGATGTTCGAAAAGATGCCGGAGATCGATCTCGTGAGCGTCTGCACGTGGAACAACGCCCATGCGCCCGCGGCCATTGCCGCGCTCAACGCGGGGAAGCATGTCCTCTGCGAAAAGCCGATGGCAATGAACGCGCAAGAGGCGGAAGAGATGCGCGCGGCCGCGAAGAGGAGCGGAAAGATCCTGCAAGTGGGATTTGTCCGCCGTTTCGGCAATGACGCGGCCGTCATTCGCGACTTTTCCGAAAGGGGCGATCTCGGCGAACTGTATTATGCCCGCGCTTCCTATGTGCGCCGCAACGGCAATCCCGGCGGTTGGTTCGGGAACAAGGCGCTCTCGGGCGGGGGGCCGCTCATCGACCTCGGGGTCCACGTCATCGATCTTGTCCGATACCTGATGGGGAATCCCGCGCCCGTTTCGGTTTACGGCGCCACGTTCCGCAAACTCGGAAACCGCAAAAACATCAAGACGCCCCGCGCCTATCATGCCACGGTGACTTCCAAAGAGGATCTTTGCGACGTCGAAGATTTGGCGACCGCGCTCATCCGCTTTGACAACGGCGCCGTTTTGAATGTTCAGGCGGGATTTTGCCTCAATCTCGGGAAGGACGAAACGAACATCGAACTGTTCGGCACGAAAGGCGGCGTACAGCTCGATCCCGCGTTTAATCTCTATACGGAGATGAACGATTATCTCGCCGACGTCAAGTTGGTCGGCGACACCGCATTCGATTTCGACGGCGCGTTCCGCGGGGAGATCTACTCCTTCGTCGACGCGGTGCTCGGCAGGGGACCCGTGCGTGCGTCGGCCGACGACGGCGTCGCGCTCATGAAGATCCTCGACGCGATCTATGCCTCCGCAGAGACGGGGAAGGAGATCGCGATCGGCCTGTAACATCTGAAAATTCTTTATCTTGCGCCCGATGCTTTCAAAAGCATCGGGCGCATTTTCTTGAAAATATTTTTCCAATGAAGTGCTTTTTGTCGTAAAAAATTTATCAAAAGAAAATTTTTCCGCGAAAAATGAAAAAAATTTTTTGCAATTGTATTGACTTTCACGCCATTTGGTGTATAATGTTTTCAAAATACATTCATAATTCGGAGGTACTATGAAGGGCAAAAGAATTGCCGTTGCGTTGGCTTCTGCGCTGTTGCTGGCCTCGTGTTTCGCCTGTTCGCCCGAGGATCCGCATCATCACGTCGATCAGGATCCCCAAGACGGCGTCTGCGACGAATGCGGCGAGCAGATGGAAAAGGAGGACCCCACGAAGCCCGTAGAGGATGAGAAATTCGATCTCAAAGATTACGAATCTCTGCCTGTCGTTCCGTTGAGCTCGATCAGGGCCGTCCAGGAGACGGGCAGCGCAAAGTTCAAGATGAAGGCGAAGTGGACGGATTCCTATCAGATCTCGTTCAGCAATAAGGCCGTTTCGCTCGTCGAAATCTTCGACGAAGCGGGAAAACTTCTCGCTTCCGGCGAAACCGATTTTGCGCTCGATCTGAATGCGGAGGACGTGGTCTATGTGCGGGTCGTGCCCGTCAAGCAGAGCGCGCGCGTTACGGTGACGCCGAAAGCGAACGCCTCGCCGCTCCCGTTTGACCTCGTAAATATCCCGGACGCGTCGAAATTTTCGGTGGAATCCGAGGACGCCTCCGTCGATCCGCTTCAGCCTGCGGAGCTCAACTATGTGAAGCGCCCCGATACGCTGTACGTCTACAGCAACGCGCCCGAGACGCTTGTCCCCGAAGTGCTCAACAAGTGCCAGACGCGGCAGGACGTCTCGAATAAATCGGTATACTTCACGTTTGAGCATCAAAGCCGCGATGTGGGCGGCGTCTTCTACGGATACCGCGTCACCAATCAAGGCGACGAAGATATGTATGTCACGGTGAAGAATATCGGCTGGCAGCTCGACGGCGCCGGCGCCTATCTCGGCGAGCTGGAATGGACCAACTTTTATAACACCCAGTTTTCCCTTCCCAACCTCAAGTCGTTGGACGAAAGCCAGACGCAAAACTACGAAGCGTGGTTCAAGTTCAGCGGCCAATATGTCCTTCACGATTATCAGCCCACGACATACCGCATTCCCGCGGGACAATATATGTATGTGATGGGCGGAACGACGGTCGACGCCTTCGACGGGATCAACGTGGACGGCACGGCCAATTGCAAGTCCACGAATGCTGTTGTGGAGAACGGCGCAGTGCTGTTCGACGTCGTCGGCGAGGCGGAGGGCGCATTCTATATTTACAACGACGTCTCCAAAGTCATGCCGGGCGGAGAGGGGATCGATACGCACCTCGGCGGAACGATCCAGCCGGCCGCTTCCTGCGGATGGGACGTCGGCTATGTCGTCGATAACAGTGCGACCTGGACTTTCAACGACGTGACGCCCTCCAGAAAATTGCCCGTCAATTATACCAATTATTACAGCGACGAGGTCGGCTCCACGCGCGTTGAGGGCGAGGGCGGCACGACGGGGACTCCCAACACCAAGATCCCCGGGACCAAGGCGCACCGACAGGAAAACAAGTTGGAATGGTTCACCCACATCGACGTGCAACAAGTTCAGTTGGCCATCGGAACAGACGTGACGACGTTCCATACCGTCGATCAAAACGGCAACGAGATCGTCTACGGCTGCAACTATTTCGACAGCGTCGGAAAACTTCCCAATATGGGCAACTGGATGAAGGGGTTCATCGATGTCTTCACCTTCGTCAATCAAGGGGCAAGAGAGCGCAAGGTACGGATCAACATCATACCGAGCGGCGGAATGCCCTGCATGCTCCGCAATATGGACGGTACGCGCGTCATGACGGAGGGCCTTGCCCCGTTCTTTATGATGCAGCACGGTTCTTCGGAACACGGCAACGGATTCGATCTCGCCTGCCACTATGAGATCACCGTTCCCGCCCATACCGTGGTGCAGTATGCCGTCGAATACAACCTCATGGCAAATTCCAACGGCAATGTTCGCCACAGCGTCGATCTGATTTGATCGGATTTCATATGCGGCGGAGCTTTCAAAAGAAAGCTCCGCCGTTTTCATATAGAGAAAAATTTTTTAATATTGTTCGATTTTTGGGGAATTTTTCAAAAAAATTTGGATTTTTTGTCATGATATAAAAAAATTTTTTTCATAAACCATTGACAAATTTTCATTTGGGGATTATAATAGACGCAGTTACCGATAAGGAGGAAGTTGTTTTGAAACAAAAAATCGCGCTGACCTGTGCTGCAATGTTTGCGCTCATGGCTTGCTGTGCGTGCGGCGGGGGCGGACATTCGCCGCATGTGGATGCGGATCACGACGGCATCTGCGATGAGTGCGGAGACAAAGTCACTGTCACGCCGGAGGATCCGAACAAACCGGGGGACCCGACCGGCCCCGGAGATCCGACCGGCACCGATGAACCGTTCCGACTTTCGGATTACGAAACGTTGCCGGAAGTGCGGCTCTCGTCGCTCTATGCGGTGGAGGAGAACGGTTATTGCAAGATGAAGTTTGTCGTTCCCGCGAACGATACCTATAAATTCACGTTCTCGAGCAAGGCGATGGCCAAGGTTGAATTGTATGACGAGACGGGGAATGAGCTCGCCAATACGACGGAAAACTTCAATTTGAGCTTGACGAAAGGGCAGATCGTCTATGCCAAGCTCGTGCCCGTCAAGACCTCCGTCCGCCTCAACGTCAGAGGGACCGAGACGGAGTCGCCGCTTCCGTTCGAGATCGCCGAAGCGCCCGATACCTCGGATATCCCGCTGACCTCGGAGAACCCCAACGTAGATCCCTTACAACCGGCCGAGATCAAATATGTCAAGCGGGCAGACACGCTCTATGTCTACTGCAATGCTCCCGAGGACATCAAATCCGGCCCTCAGGTCGTCAATACCTGCATCACGCGGCAGGACGTCTCCGATCAAAGCGTCTATTTTACCTTCGAACAGCAGACGGACGGCCTCGTCGATCTCGGGGATCCGTGGGATTTCCAGAGCAACGGCGTCTTCTACGGCTACCGCGTCACCAACACGGGAACGGACGACCTCTACATCACGGTGCGCAATATCGGTTGGCAGCTCGACGGACAGGGCGCCTACCTCGGTGAATTGGAGTGGATCAATTTTTATAATACCCACTTCGAACTGCCCGATTTCTCGGATATGACGGAGCGCCAGGAAGCTTTGTATAAGGCCTACTATGATTTCTTCGGCCAATATATCATGCACGACTTCCAGCCGACGACATATCGCATCCCCGCGGGGAAATACATGTATGTCATGGGCGGCACGACGGCCGACGCATTCGGCGGATTCAATGTGGACGATACGGCCAACAACCTCTCCACGAACAGCACCTGTGCCAACGGCGCCGTACTCTTCGACGTCGTCGGAAAGGCGGAAGGGGCGTATTACGTCTATAACGACATCTCCAAGGTCATGCCCGGCGGCGAGGGATACGATACGCACATGGGCATCACGGATCCGGAAAAATACGGCGTGGTGCACACGGGCGACGACGTCGGCTATGTCGTCGACAACAGCGCGACGTGGGTCTTCAACGACGCAACGCCCGCGCAAAAGCTCCCCGTCACTTATAAGAACTATTACAGCGACAACGCGCCCGCGAGCGGGACACCCAACACGGAGATCCCCGGGACGGTCGAACATACGCAGACGCGGAACGAATGGGTCACGCACATCGACGTACAGGGCAGGCCGACAGGCACGCCCGAAGCCGTCGGAACGGATATGACCGCCTTCCATACCGTCAATAAGAACGGCGAGGACATCGTCGTCGGGTGCAATTACTACGATACGCGCGGCCTGTTCCCGAACATCGGCAACTGGATGAAGGACTATCAGGACCTCTTCACCTTTGTCAACCAGGGCGACAATGCGCGCGAAGTGACGATCAATCTCGTCTGCACCGGTGCGACGGTCGTGCTCGTTCGGGATATGGATGGCAAACGCGTCCCGGATTCCTGGACCTACTCCATGGTGCGCACGCAGAGCGACCAACATGGCGACGGATTCTCCAAGCCGTTTGCCTATAAGGTCGAGATCCCCGCGCACAGCAAGGTGCAGTTTGTGGTCGAATACAACCTGATGGCCAACTCCACGGGCTATGTCCGCCACAGCGTGGATTTGAAGTGATCATTCTTTATCATTCCCCCCCCCAAGGAAAGGGCGGGTCCTTGTGTGGGCCCGCTCCTTTTCCTAAACTTTGGAAATGAAAGTGCAATAAATTTTCAAAAAATAGAACTTTTGTATAATATATTTAGTATACGTAAATATATCCAAAAATAAATAAAAAATTTTTTCAAACCCGTTGACAAAAAAATGATTCTGTATTACAATTCGTAATGATAGAATAGCGATGGAAAACGAATATGATAAGGAGATTTTTATGAAGAAGGGATCGATCAAATTTCTTGCGGGCGCGCTGGGCGTTGCTATGATGTTCACGACCTTGCTCGGCGCCTGTGCGCACGGCGAAACGCCGGAAGGGCCGCCGCAGGAGCCGCCGCATCAACATGCCTATGCCGCGGAGTGGTCGTGGAACGATACGGAACATTGGCATAAGGCGACCTGCGGACACTCGGAAGTGTCGGGTAAGGGGCCGCATACGCTGAACGACAAATATGTCTGCACCGTTTGCAAGTATCAGGCCGAGATCCCGTATACGGTCTCATACCGCAGCGGCTACGAGCCCGCCAAATTCAAGGATGTGACCAACGAGGTCACCAAACTCGCCGAGGGCGTGCATCTCGTGAAAAACACGATGAAGCTGTCGGAGGACGACAAGGTTTCCGTGGTGTATGCGATCGAGATCGATCTCAAGCAGGCCGATATCGTCGCCGGGACCAAGGACAACGCCACGACGGATTTCAAGTTTGATAAAACGACGCCGTATGCGATGGCGCAGGCATGGGAACAGGCGACGGGCGGACAGGTCTACGCCTCCATCAACGCCGATTTCTTCGGCGGAATGTGCGTCAATGCCTTTGTGAAGGACGGCGTGATCATCAAAGACGGCCACAATGACAACGGAAATTACGACTATTCCCTACTCGACGAAAAGGGCAATCCGATTGCCGACGTGCCCGCTTCCGCGCCCATGCTCTTCGGCGTGAAGGGGAGCACCGCGCAGATCGCGCCCATCATCTCGGTGAAGGGCGATCCGACGGATCCCGCCGTCAAGGAGCAATTCGTCAAGGCCAAGCTCTCCTATAGCCTCGTCCACGACGGAAAGACGTATGAAGTCCGCGAAAACGCCGGTTTGGATAAAGGCTATATCACCTATCAGACCAAGAAGACGGCGGTCAACGTCCGCCGCGGCGTCGCCGTCAAGGTAGATAACACGCAGGGCAACATTTTGAAGGTGCTCGAAGTCGCGAAGGGGAGCGCCTCGCTCTTCTGCGGCGGCGGTGAGGGCTACGGCTGGCTCATCACCAACTCCTCGACGAACGAGCTCGCCGCCTATTTGAATTCCCTCAAGGTTGGCGACGAGATCTCCTTCACCGTGACCTCTCCCGACGGCGCATGGAACGGCTTCGATACCATCCTCGGCTGCCGTCAGGCGCTCGTCATCGACGACGCCGTGGCCGCCACCGTCACCCTTGAAAACTCCAACGGCGCCCAAGACCGCGACATCCCGCGCACGGCGGTCGGCATCAAGCCCGACGGCACCGTCGTCCTCTTCGCCGTCGAATCGCTCTGGTACGGCAAGGATAAGACGAAAGACGTCCGCGTCGACGACGATACGCACGGGATGAATCTTCCCGAACTTGCGGAGTTCGTCTACTATTACGGCTGCAAGCAGGCCGCCAACTTCGACGGAGGCGGTTCGACGCAGCTCACTGTCCGCGGAGAGGGGGAGACGACGCCGCGCGTGCTTGTCCGCTCGAGCGACACCGGCAGTACAGACGTTGCAAAGACCCGCGTCGTCATGAACGGGTTCCTCATCACTTCCAAGAAAAAGAAATAACGGAGGCCTTCGATGAAGAGCGTCTTTGATTTCGATAAAAATCTCGCGATGGAAGACAGAACGCCGCACGATGTCGTATGGCGGGACGCGAAAGACGAGAGATTCGGGATCTACAATACCGATGTCCCGCGCGGGGAAGCGGGCATTCAGCGGCTGACGAAGGCGGAGCAGCAATTGATTTGGCCCGTCAACGACGGCGAGGGTTGGCTCGGCCAGCACTCCGCGGGGATCCAGATCAAGTTCGAGACGGATTCCCGGCAGATCTTCATTCACGTCAAACTGCGCAGTAAGTTCGACATGACCAATATGACCCAGATCGGACAGTGCGGCATGGATCTCTATGTCTATGACGAGCGGATCGGGGGATACGGCATGATCGAAGTGGCGCGCTATCAATTCGATGCCGACGAGTATGAGCTTTCCATGAATCGCATGGAAAAGCTGCCCCGGAAGATGCGCAAATATATCTTCAATCTGCCCCTCTATATGGCCGTGGACGAGATGAAGATCGGCCTCGACCGCGACGCCGCGGTGCGGCCCGTGCCGTTCGGGAACGAGATGCGCATCGGCGTCTACGGCACGAGCATCGTTCACGGGTGCAGCGCTTCGCGGCCCGGCATGGCGACGACCAATATCCTGTCGCGCAGATTGGACTGCGAAGTGTTGAATTTCGGATTCTCCGGATGCGCCATGATGGAGAAAGAGATGGGGGAGATCATCGGAGACCGCAAACTCGATCTGCTCCTCGTCGACGTCGAGCCCAACGCGGGATGCGACGAACGCCTGCGCGACAACGCCGAGCCCTTCCTCGACGCCTTCTTCGAGAGAAATCCGTCCGCGCCTGTGATCCTGTATTCGCGCATCTTGTTTTCGCTCGACCTTTTCGACGAGTACCGGGTAAAAATGGCGGATTATTATCGCGCCTTTTTGAGGAATCTCGCCAAAAAGTACCGAAAGAGGGGCTTTCGCATCCGCTTTGAAGACGGCTCGAAGATCTTCAAGGGGAACTACACGGAGTTCACAACGGATGGCATCCATCCGAACGATGTCGGCATGGTCGCGCTTGCGGATTCCTACGAGCGGGCGATCCGCCGCGTCATCCAATAAAAAATCAAGGAGATGCCCTCGGGAGAGGGTATCTCTTCATGCAAAGAGGTATTCTATGATGAAATTTCAATTGACAGGCGCGAAGGAGATCGTCTCCGCAGCGAAAGAGTTGCGTGATTTCGGCATCGAGATCTGCGAAGGCGGCCGCCCGGTCGCCGTGAAAGAGGGGAAGACGTTCAAAATCACATGCGGTGCGCGCATCTTGATCGAGTATACGCATCGCGTTCAGATTTTCCGCGCGCTGAAACATTTGGCGGACGGCGGCACGGACGCGACGTTTGCGCCGCACTTCGAGGATCTGACCTATATGATGGATTGCTCGCGCAACGCCGTCGCGAAGCCGGAGACGGTCGAGGCTCTCGTCCGCTATCTCGCCGTAATGGGATATACCTCCCTCGGACTGTATATGGAGGACACGTTCGAATTGGAGGGGTATCCGTATTTCGGCTATCTTCGGACGCCCTATTCCGTACAGGACTTAAAGCGGCTCGACGCCTATTGCGCACGCTTCGGCATCGCCCTTGTGCCCTATATCCAAACGCTGGCGCACTTCAACACGCTCACCCGGCACTACGCCATGGAATCGCTCTTCGACACGGGAGATATTCTGTTTACGGGCGAGGAGGAGACGTATCGGTTTATCGAGGCGATCATTGCGACCTGCGCCAAAACGTTCTCCTCACGGGACATCAACATCGGCATGGACGAGGCCTACATGCTCGGCCGCGGGCGCTATTTGGATAAGCACGGCCTGCGCCCTCGGTTCGACATCATGACGGAGCACCTTGTCCGCGTGCTCGAAATCTGCAAAAAGTACGGCTATTCCACGCCGATGATGTGGTCGGATATGTTCTTTACGCAGACGTTTGCCACGCAACAATACAAGAATGAACTTCCCGCGGAAATCGCCGCGCGCATTCCCAAGGACGTCGAATTGATCTATTGGGACTATGGCGAAACGAATAAGGCGCACTATGCGGAAAATCTTCGGCGGCATGCGAGCATCGGCAACCGCATCGGGTTTGCGGGCGGCGCATGCAAGTGGCATGGGTATACGCCCGACAATCGCAACTCTTTCCGCGCCTGCCGTGCGGCGGCCGAGGCCTGTATCGACGCGGGGATCCCCCGGTTTATCGTCACGGGATGGGGCGACAACGGCGGAGAGAGCTCGCAATTTTCCATTTTGCCGACGCTCTTCGAGTGCGCTTCCATCACCTACGGCCTGCCCGAGGGGACGGAGGACGGGTTCGAGACGCTGACCGGCCTATCTTTGGACGATTTCATGTCCGTCGATCTCTGCAACCGCCTCACGCCCAACGACGGCATCGAGGGCAGAAACACGGCGAATAAATATCTGCTCTTTAACGACATTCTCTTGGGGACGTTGGATACGACGATCCCCGAGGGCGTCGGCGCGCTCTATGTGAAACACGCGCGCAAACTTGCCTCCGTCCGGGATCGCGCGCAGGCGTTTTCCTATCTCTTCGAGACGCAGTTCCGTCTCGCCCGCGTGCTCTCCGTCAAGGCGGAATTGGGGATCAAACTCCGGAAGGCCTATCAGGCGGGGGACAGGAAGCGGCTCGGCGAACTCCTCGGCGATCTGAAAGAGCTGCCGCGGCTTGTAGAATGCTTCTACCGCGCGCTCTCGGCGCAGTGGCATCTCGAAAACCGTTCCAACGGATTCGACGTGCAGGATATCCGCGTCGGCGCGTTGAAACAGCGCATCTATGTCGCCATCGAGAAAGTGACCGCCTATCTCGACGGAACGGCAGACAGCATTCCCGAGCTCGAAGAACATCTCCTCGACCACATGGCGGGCGGGGAAACCTATCAAGTCGATCTGGATCAATGCGAATGGCGGTGGAGAAGAATGACCTCCGTCAACGTCAACGAATAAAAGGGGAGGATCACCATGATCAAGAAATATCGCTACGGAAGCCCTTTTCCCACTGAGGCCACTGTTCAGGAATATCCCGTGACGCCCGCGCCCGACGCATACTTCACGCAGAGCGAGAAAGACGGCGCTGCGGTTTTCCGCTATCCGCTCGGGAAGGAAGACGCAGTTTTCGGGTTGGGCGAGCAGGTCCGCGGCATCAATAAGCGCGGCTGGATCTACGAGAACTACAACGCCGACGATCCCAACATCAACGAGGCGCGCGTCTCTCTTTACGGCGCACACAACTTTATCGTCGTGAACGGCCGAAAAACATTCGGCGTCTTCTTCGACAGCGCCGATAAGGTGACCTTCGATATCGGCTACACCGATCCCGACGAGCTCGCCGTCACGGCGAAAAACGTCGACGTCTACATCATCGAGGCCGAGAGCATTCTCGCCATCGTGCATGAATTTCGGATGCTGATCGGGCAGAGCTATATCCCGCCCAAGTGGGCGTTCGGCTACGGCCAATCGCGCTGGGGCTACAAGAACGAAGCGGATATCCGCACCGTCTTCGAGGGCTTCCGCAAGAACGACTTCCCGATCGACATGATCTATATGGACATTGATTACATGCTCGATTACAAGGATTTCACCGTTCACCCCGAGCGGTTCCCCGATCTTTCGAAGCTCGCCGCAGACTTAAAGGCCGAGGGCGTCTATCTCGTTCCCATTATCGACGCCGCCGTCAAAGTGCAGGAGGGGTATTCCGTCTGCGAAGAGGGCCTTGCAAACGGCTATTTTTGCACGGACAGCGAGGGGAAACCCTACGTCGTGGCCGTCTGGCCGGGCGAGAGCTTGCTCCCCGACGTGCTCAATCCCGAAGCGCGGAATTGGTTCGGTTCGCAGTATAAGGCGCTGCTCGATCAGGGCATCGAGGGCTTCTGGAACGACATGAACGAGCCCGCCATCTTCTACAGCACGGGCCGTCTCGCGGAGGCGCTCGATTACATCGCCTCCATCGAAGACCGCAATCTCGATACGCACGCCTTCAATAAGGTCTCCTACGCCATCAATTCCCTTCAAAACAGCCCGGAGGATTACGCTGCTCTGCATCACAACGTGGACGGCAAGCGCATTTCGCACGCCGAGGTGCATAACCTCTATGGCTACAACATGACGCGCGGCGCAGCGGAATATTTCGAACAATATTGCCCCGACAGGCGCTATCTGCTCTTCTCGCGCGCTTCCTATATCGGCGCGCACCGCTACGGCGGCATCTGGACGGGCGACAATTCCTCGTGGTGGACCCATCTGCGCCACAATATCGCGCAGATGCCCGGTATGGACATGTGCGGATTCCTCTACGCGGGCGCCGATCTCGGCGGGCACTGCTACAACACGACGGAGGACCTCTTGCTCCGCTGGCTCGCATTCGGCGTATTCACGCCGCTCATGCGCAATCATGCAACCAACGGCTCGCGCGAACAGGAGCCCTATCTCTTCAAAGAGAAACGGGCGTTCAAAAACATTCTCGGCATGCGGTATGCGCTCTTGCCGTATTTGTACAGCGAATTTGTGAAGGCCGCGCTTCGGGGCGAGATGCTTTTTAAGCCGCTCTGCTTCGAATATCCCGACGATAAACGCGCCAAGACGGTGGAGGATCAGTTGTTTGTAGGAAACAGCATCATGATCGCGCCCGTCTGCGAACAGAACGCAGCGGGGAGATACGTCTATCTGCCTGCGCGCATGAAGATGATCCGTATGAGAGCGGGGGACCGCTACACCGAACGCGTCTTGGAGAAAGGGGAGTATTACATCGAGGTCGCACTCAACGAAATTATCTTCTTCGTGCGGGAGGGGACCGTCGTGCCGCTCGCAAAGCCCGCCCCGAACGTCGCCTCGCTCGACGAAACGCACCTCACCTGGCTCAAATTTATCGACGCGCCGACGGTCTATGAGTTGGCGACGGACGACGGATTCACGAGATCCGGCATCGCCGAGGGCCTCGTCGAAGTCACGGTCGAACCTTAACGGAATCAAAATTTCAGCCTTGCCCTCCCGTTCGGGAGGGCTTTTTTTGCATGTCAAAAAAAGTTCAAGAAGAAAATAAAAATGAAAAATTTTTTTCGATGCATGCAAATTCTGAAAATATACTGAACGTAACGAAAATATTTTTTCAGAAATAATAAAAATTTTTTTCATAAGATATTGACAAAACTGCATTTGTGGGTTAAAATGAAAATACAAATTCTATCCTTATGTTCAAAACGAGGATAATAGGAGGAAATTATGAAAAAGTATGTAGCACTATTGCTCAGCTCGGCGATGGTTCTTTCTACTGTCGCCGGCCTCGCGGCTTGCGGCAAGAAGAAGCCGAATCCCGGTCCCGGCCCTGATCCCGGCCCCGGTCCCGATCCCGGTCCCGTAGTGGTCGATGACGAGGTCAAGAAAGGGAAGAGCGACCCCCGCGTGGCCGACCAATATTCGGTCTACGGCAAAGACGGCACGAAGGTCAGCGACCACAGCAACCTCGTGGACGCGATCAGAGCCGCGGTGGACAACGACGTAGACGAGTTCGAGGCGAAGGAGACGGCGTATAACACGATCGGCTCCTATGTCCTGATGAAGGGCTCGACGCACAAAGTCTTCCAGAACAGGAAGGGCTTCGGCGAAAATGCAGGCGACGTTTACTATTACTACGACGAAAACGGCGGCCTTCTCGGCTATGAGCCTTGGTCGACGGGCGTTCCGTTCACCCGCATCCTGAATCAGAAGTGGACGACCTATCAGGTCAGCAAGGGCGTCGAGACGGCGCAGGCGGTCAACGGCTATGCGACGAAAGACGGTCTCGGCCAGGATCTTGCGAAGTCTCCGCTCCAGGACGGCGGCCGCGCTTGGGAACACAATCCCTCGATGGACGCTTCCATCAAGTGCATCCCCGTGCGCGATTCCGGTGCGACGGGCGGCAGATACACCCTCGATCTGAGCGAAACCAAGATCACGCCTCCCTACGACGGCGTTGAGGACAAGGTCTATGCGTTCCTCGGCTTCTACATCGGCGCCGGTAAGTACACCAACGAGATCGGTATCGCGTGCGATACGGCGACGGGCGTCTGGTATGAATATATCGGACATGCGCCCAGCTCCAATGCCATCGTCGAAAACGAGTATTATCTCGGCGACAAACTCATGACCTCCACGTGGGACGAAACGGGCGGCTATTTCACGCCCGATAAGGATACCCTCACGTTCGAGATCAAGGAAGTCAGCGACGAAGATGAAGACGGCGATAAGTATTTCTACGATTCCCTCACCGTCACGTCCGGCACGGAGACCTTGCTCAACGTCAAGATCGACGATGAGTTCATCAATAAGGACAACAGCGGTCAGTCGTTCGACCCGACCAACGGTTTCTTCTTCTCCGTCGGGCTCGACGTCGTCGAAAAAGACGCCAAGCTCAAGGATACCATCGGCGCGACGGACTACACCAACGGCGCGAAGTTCGAAAATATCGTCTTCGAAAACAGCGAGATCTACTTCCCGGCCGCAGATGAGATGACCAACGTGGAATACAAAAAGCCCATTCAGGACGCTTATCGCGGCAAGTGGTGGTCCACGAAAGTCGGTTACGAAGACATCACGAAGGGCATCTACAACTATACGCTCTTCCAGAATCAGACCTATATCGACTATTCGCTCGACGAACACGAGACGTTCAGCTTCTCGTATGAGGCCTACACGCCCGCCGATCTCTCTGGCGAACTCAAGACGGTGCAGGCTCAAATCGACGCGCTCTCCGCGATCACTGCCGAGACTGCTTCCGAGTATACCGATGAGCTCGACGAAGTCGGCAAGCTGTATGGAAACGGCGATGCGGCCGCTTCCTCGCTTGCGGGCTACGTCTACAATGCAGTCGATTTCGCACCTTACCTCGCGGCGCAGAAAGTCTATGAAGACAACGTGTCGATCAGCGAAGAGGGGCAGGCGATCGTTGACGCATTGAAAACGCTCACCAATCTCGACGTCAACACGTGGAAAGGCTACAAGGCTCCCGCGGAAGCTCCTTCCAAGACCGGCTATCTCTATAGCGAAGCGGTGGAAGTCTTCGGCGAACTCTATGCGAAATTCAATCAGCTTCCGACCGCCGATCAGAGAGGTGTAACGGACCTTGGCGGCACGACGTGGACCCGTTGGGTCGCGCTCTACGAACAGCTCACCGAGATCGAATTTGGTACGTTCGGCTCCAAGATGTTCACGGTGCCCAAGCTCGACATGAGCGGCCTCGAAACGCTCAGCGGCAGAGAACTCGTTGCGACGCTCTTCGATACGGCCGCTTCGATGCGCTTCCCTTGCGCGATGAAAAACCCGGAACACACAGATGAAGAGAACAGGCTTCTGTTCGCGGGTACGGTTGAGGGCGCAAACAAGACGTTCCGCGTGCTCAACATCCGCGACATTCTCAATGAGAACGATGTTGAACTGGATTATCTCGAAGTCCTGATCAACCTCATGGCGGCTTCGGACAGCGAAAATCAGTATAACGGCGCAGGCATGCTCAACGACTGGGAAAACTACATCAAACCCGTCTTCACGCAGGTCGCTCGCATTGAAAACGGCGAATGCACCTATCTCGACGCCGAACTTGCGGCCGTCGTCAACGCGACGAAGAATTTTGATTTCAAGGAACCCAACTTTAATTGGAATATCGACCAAAAGAACGGCAGCATGTCATTGAGCGGCGAAGCGAATTGGGGTATCTACTTCGGATTCAGCTTCAATGGCAGAACTTTCCAAAAGGTCATTGAGGAAACCGTTCTTAAGATCGTGAAGGCCGCGAAGGCGGACGTCAAGATCGCGGATAACGGCGTTGCAGTGGCCGAAGACGTCACCGCGCTTGATAAGGCGCCCGGAACCCTCAGC
Organism: uncultured Clostridia bacterium; assembly: GCA_947627565.1. Taxonomy (GTDB): domain Bacteria; phylum Bacillota; class Clostridia; order Christensenellales; family Borkfalkiaceae; genus Gallimonas. Next base: position 55,425 of record CANQWO010000005.1, on the reverse strand, counting down.
ACGGAAGCGACGGAAGTCGTGACGGCGTTCAAAGCGCTGAAACTTTCCGATCTCTATGATGTCACCGCTTGGAAGGGCTTCTCCACCGATGGCGGGCAGACCGCGGGCTATCTCTATGATGAGCTCTCCATGTTCAATGCCGTCTATGCGCAGTATGCAGAGCTTGAAGGCGACCAGCAGACGCTCGTTCGCGAAGCGCTTGCGGATACCGTCTTCGGCGATTGGCTGAAACTCTATAACGATTGGTACGCTGTTCAATCCGATGAGACGCAGGTCGAAATTTGGAAGGACGATTTCAGCGCCACCGAGCAAGTCAGCCGGAATGTGATCTTCGCCCGCTACGTCGACCACATGTTCTGGAAGAACAGCGCCGCCCAAACCTGCACCGACGGGGCCGGCAAGGCCGGCCAGGGCTATCTCTGCGTCGAGCACCAGGATTGCTGGAAGAACTCCATGTATGCGCTCTATCTCGAAAAGGCGCTTGCACAGTACAATGTCGCTATCGACTACATCATCGACATCCACGATATGATCGCGCACACCGGCTCCTCCAACCCCGAATATACGGGTCTTGACGCGGGCGCGGGCCTCATGATCGACTTCGATTACATGTGGTATATGGGCAAGCAGATCGGCCGTATCCTTCGCGGCGAATGCACCTATCTCGATGCCGAACTTGCTTACTACGTCAATCACTACATGGTTGCCAATCATGAAAACAGCTCGACCAAATACGGCACGAATCAGTGCTGGTACAATGGCACCTTCGCCTATGCTTACTATGCGGGAACCGTCGGCAACATCAAGTCGTTCAATGCAAATTGGATGAACTGCATCGATACCAATCTCTCGTCTTTGACGAAAGGCAACAACTGGGCGGCCGCGATCAAGAAAGTCAACGATCTCCTCAAGAGCGCGGGCTATGAAGGGCTTCTGCTTGCTCCTTCCAATGGTAACGGCGAGCCCATGCTCGTGAAGACGACTGTGCATGCAATCCCCGCTCCTGCAATCGTGGACGATCTCGCAGACGAAGAGGCCGATGTCGCCAATTTTGTCCGTCAGTTCAGAGCGCTCGGTGACCTCACCGATCTCACTGCTTGGGTCGCTTGGAACAATCGTCCCAACGGCGCAGATGGCAAGCCGGTCGATGGCAAACTCATGCTTGATTCTCTTGCCTCCTTCCGTGTTCTGAAGGAATCCGTTGCGGAACTCGATGCGACCAAACAGGCGCGCATAAAGGAACTTGCCGGCGAAGAGGCTTGGGAACGTTGGGCTACCCTTGATACGCAGTATGCGGTCGTCGAAGCGGTACCTGTGGAACAGAATGTCACCGTCAAGATGCTCAACACCTCCACGGGCGGCTCCACATCGACTTTCACGGTCGCCTATACCGCGGTATTCGGCGGGTTCATGAACCAAGTTCTTCTGCACAACAGCTTAAATTGCGCCGGCGATGCCACCATGTTCCTCTGCTTCGAGCACTATGGAACAAATGAATGCATTGCCAACGCATGGAGAGCATTCTACCTCTATCAATATGCCCATGAGCTCGAAATCGAAGTCGACTACATGGAAGAAGTGGTCGACATGATCCGTGCCGGCGGCGGTGAAGACAAAGCTACCGGTCTCACGCGCGGCGAGGGCACCTGGAGAGACCTTGAGTATCTCTGGAATGTCGGCAAACAGATCGCTCGTATCATCAACAAAGAAGTCAACTATGTGGACGCTGAAATGGCGGCAGTCATCAACAAGTATATGCTGAAGACTCCGGAAACCGGACACCGTTACGGGAATCACAATTCCTTCTACAACGGCTCCTTCGCTTGGGCGTTCTACAATGGCAAAGACCTCCATACCATGGTCCACTACGAGTGGCTTTACTACATCGACGAAGACCTCATCGTGAAAAAGGCTGACAAGGAGATCATGTGGTGGGGCGAACTGCTCGAGACCTATCTCAATCCCCTGATCGAAGCTGCGGGCGGCAAGTTGGTTGCTCCTGATGACGGCTCGACGCGCGTTCCCATGGTCGTCGAATCCGCCATTACGGCACAGACCGGCCCTCAGGGCGCATAACGTTTCATAATTTACTCCTTTGATCTTCATTTCGTCCGCCCCGCTTCGGCGGGGTAGGGCGAACGGAGATCGCGCAAGTATTTTTTCCTCCATCCCACCCCGTTTCCGCTTTGCGGGAATGGGGTCGGGGGGGAAAATTTTTGTAACATCGTTCCAAACATCGATCACATTCCGCGTGATCCGCGCAAGTTTCAATTCGTAAAAAATCTGAGTTTTTCAGTTTGTATAAGGAGGAAAAAATGAAGAAGTTTCTCAGCATCACGCTGGCCGTCTCGATGCTCGCCACCGCGGCCGCCGCGCTCGTCGGTTGCGGCGGGGGTACGCTCTACCAGACGGCGGACATCGACTGGGACGTCGATCTTTCCAAACCCATTGAACTCACCGGGCTCTTCCCCGATTCGGGCATGAAAACTTTCGGCAACGACGATACATCGCGCATCATCGAGGCGAAGACGGGTTACAAGGTCAAATATGAAGAATTGACCGGTGCGAGTGTAGAAGGCGAAATTTCGAATGCGCTCATGAACCAGGAGCCGTATGACTTCATGAAGCTCAACGACGGCTGCTATACGCCGTATCTCGAAGCGGACGGCTATGAGGGCGGTTCCTTCCTCGATCTCACGGAACTTCTCGAGAATACGCCGGAAGGGAAGGTGCTCTATCAGCTCGTCGATCTCATGGATTACGGCTGGGAATCGGTGAAATATACCGACAGCAAGGGCGTACAGCACATCTATGCCATTCCCGACTTCGGCTACGTCAACATGACGGGCTCCGCGCTTGTCTGGAACGTGAAGCATTTGGAGAAGATCGGCTTCTCAAAGCAATATAATCACGACATTCCCGAAACGCTCGGGGAATTTACCTGGGCCGTCGAAGAACTTCAGAAGACGTTCGGCTCCAAGAAGTCCTATAACGCGTTCGGTGTTCCCGGCGCGGCCTCGGCGGAGATCGACCCGATCACGGGTTGCTTCGAAGTGCCGTATAACTTCTATGTGGACGGCGACGGCAAAATCCAGATCAAGAATTACAGCCCCAACATGCAGGATTATATTCTGTACATGAACAAGCTGTATAACGATCATGTCCTTGCCGACAACTGGAACACTTCCAGCAGCAATACCGTCGCCCAGATGTTTGCGGAGGAGAATCACTCCGTCGCTTACGTGACGTATTGGAATCTCACGCCGTTTATCGATACCATCGTCGGCAATAAAAATTTTGCGAGCAACAACGGCTATGCGAATACGGTCCAAGAGATCCACGACAAGGCCATCAAGTGGGGCACGCGGCTCCGCGGCGACGGCTATACGTTCAATGACCCGCAGGGAAATCCCGTCTCCTGCAAGAATCAGACGAAATCCAAACTCCCCGGAAGTTCCGGCGGCAGCTCGTATTTCACGGTCATTCCCAACTACATGGCGAAGAATGCCCGCTACGTCATCGACTATCTCGCAAAGAAGATGGAATGCTTCGCCGATTTCTTCGGCGGCAACGGATTGCTCCTCGCCGACCAGGAACAATACGGCAACGATCCCGCGAAATTCCCCACAGAAACGCACTGGTATGAGATCCCTACGCCGACGGGTGCGCCCGCCGCGGCGGATTACAAATCGGACAAGGCGACCGACGACAAGTATACCGCATACGAGGACTTCGAAGAGGGCATCTGCTTCGTCCGTCCCATGCACTATGAATACGTCGATACCCGCACGAAGGACGTCGGCGGATTCAGCGAAGACGGTTCGCCCGTGACGGTCGTCGTCGACGAGCCCGGCCGTTGGATCAAGATCACCGAGCGCTATGTGGACTACATCGCCGACAACTCGCAATATTGCACCGGGACCAACGCCATTGCGGCCAAGGTCTACTGCCACCTGCACGAGCTCGGCTTCAAGGCTTGGTATTACTGCGATTACTTTGCCGATCCCGAGGAGTGGATTCCCAATCCGCTCGCCATGGCTCCGCCCTTCAAACTTTGGTCGCCCGTCAATATCACGTCCCGCAGCTACCTGCTCACGGGCGTGGAGACTTCGATCAAGTCGAGTGATCCGCTCAAGGACTATCAGATCTATTTGGACGGCGCGCTTGCGACATCCGTCAAGATCTCCGGTACCAAATATTATTATTGGTCGGACGCGATCTCCGAGGAAATGACGAATTGGTATAACTCCTATATTCAATCTCAAACGCAGAAAAACGGTTGAGCGAAGTCCCTTTTGAGGTGATACATGAACGGTGATTTGAACCTGACAAGCGAATCCCCCGCCGCCGAGGCGGTGGGGGATCCTACACTTCCGGGAACGGTCGAAATGGCGGAGACGGCGCCGTCTGCGCCGAAGTTCGCCTATGATCCCGACCCCGGATTTTGGAAAGTGGAATGGAAACGCATCAAGAAGCATCGCAATCTGATCGCGTTTCTCCTGCCTGCCGTCATGATTACGCTGATCTTCGGCTATGTCCCGATGTGCGGCGTCATATTTGCGTTCCGTGGCTCGGATTTCAACCTGCAAAAGGCCGATCTCCTCTACAATCTGACGCACGCAAGCTGGACTTTCCAAAACTTTATCGACATTTTCTACGACGATTCCTTCGGCAGGGCGGTCGGAAACACATTGCTCATCAGCGTGATCCGCCTCTTGATCTGTTTCCCGCTCTCCATTCTCATCGCCGTACAGCTTTCCGACTTGAAGAACCAAGGGCTCGCGAAGGCGATCCTGATCATTCTCAGTATTCCCAACTTCCTCTCGTGGGCGATCGTTATCGGTATCTGGCAGGGCTTCCTCGACCCGACGATCGGCCTTTTGGGGAGATATACGGGCAATATCATGGCGGAAAATGCCTGGTTTAAGCCGCTCGTCATTTTCTTCTCGGCGTGGAAGAGCGGAGGATGGGGATGTATTCTCTATTACTCCGCGATCATGGCCATTGATAAGACGTATTATGAATCCGCCACGCTCGAGGGCGCAAACAAGTTGCAGAAGATGTGGTACCTGACCATTCCCTCCATCTTGCCCACGATCGCCCTCACGTTGGTGCTCAACATCAGCGGCATGATGGCGACGGGCTTCGAACTCGTCTATACGATGATGCAGGTCGACCCCGGTACGCTTACCGAAGCCCAGATCGTGCTCGATACTTATATCTATAACATTTCCGTCGTCAACACGCCGACCAACGTCCCGTTCGCGACTGCGCTCGGCGTCTTCAACGGACTCATCGGGCTCATTCTCATGGTCGGCGGCAACTATATCACATCGAAGACGCTGAAACGCGGCTTATGGTAAGGAGGAACGGAATATGAAATGCAGTCTGCTTCTCCGAAACTTCAAGGAAGATGTGAAATTGTTCTTCGGCAACTATTCGTTCAAACACTACGCCTATTGGTCGAAGAACTCCAAAAATGTCTTCAAACCCGCCCTCACCAAAACTTTGATCACGTTGCTCAGTTTAACGCTCGGCATCGGGATCGGCGTCGTTGTCACGATTTTTTCGCTCGCTTGGCTTGGGATCCTGCTCATCGCGCTCTTTTTGATTTTGGGGCTTGGCGAGGCCATCGACTTCAAGCAATTTGCGTATGTCAACGCGTGGGAATTGGGCGTTCGGGGCGCCGATTTAGACGAAATCGTAGAGATCGGCCACGAAAGATTTATCGCGAAGAATGATGCGCGCATCCGGTCGGCTGCGGAAAAAAATGCCGAACGCAGGCGCCGTTCCACGCGCCATCCCAACCGCATCCGCGAGAGCCGCGGGGACCTTGTGCTCAACGTCATCAACATTACGGCGCTGATCGCCGGGATCGTCATCGTCTGCATCCCGTTGCTCAACTATTTCTCCCTGGCTTTCAACGACGGCACGAGAAACCTTCAGGTGGTCATCTTCCCGGTCGCACCGACGCTCAAATCGCTCGAATATGTGCTCGTCGGGGACGACGCCTACCTGTTCTGGCGCTCCTTTGGAAATTCCGTCATCATCACCGTGATCGTGACGCTGGGGTCCAATCTCATGATGGCGCTCGCGGCCTATCCGCTCTCCAAGCGCGATTTCCCGTTCCGCAGCGGCATCCTCATGTTCTTTGTCATCACGATGCTGTTCTCCGCCGGGATCGTCCCCGTCTATCTGTTGATGCAATTCATGCACTTGCTCAATACGATTTGGTCGGTGATCCTGATCTCGCTGAGCAACGTCGCCAACATGCTTTATTTCAAGACGTTCTTTGAGGGGATCTCCACGGATATCGAGGAGGCGGCGCGGCTCGACGGCGCGAGCGACCTTCAGCTCTTCTTCCTGATCGTCGTTCCGATGTCGCTCCCCATTATCGGAACGTGTTGCTTCTTCACCATCGTGGGCTGCTGGAACGGCTATGGCACGGCGCTTCTGTTCATCAGGTCCAGCGCCCGGGAAGCGCGTCCGCTTGCATATCACCTCTATCTGATGCTTCAACGCGAAACGAGAGGGGATAGCTGGTGGATCATCAACCATAAAAACGTCGAAGCGGCCGCCATGCTCGCAAGTATCGTGCCCATCATCCTGATATATCCCTATGTCGTGAAGTATATCAAGAGCGGCCTGCAGCTTGGCTCCGTCAAGGGGTGATATGAAAATCGTATTGGTGCCGCTCGACGAACGGCCCTGCAATGCGCAGTTTCCGACGCTCATGCCCAAGGCGGGCTACGAGCTGCTTGTGCCTCCGCCGCAGTGCTTGGGACACAAGCGGAAACCTGCGGATCGGTCGCTTCTCTCCGCATGGCTTTTATCCGCTTCCGAGGGGGCAGACGCATGTATCTTATCCATGGATACGCTCGTCTACGGCGGCTTGATCCCATCCCGCCTGCACCATGATCCGGAAGAGACGCTGGCCGCGCGCATGCAGATCGTAAAGACGCTCAAAGCGCGCGATCCGAACCTTCGGATCTATGCATTTCAGACGATCATGCGCTGTCCGCGGTTTTCCAACGGAGACGAAGAACCGGATTACTATTGGGACTGCGGCGCGGAGATCCATCGCTACGGCGTCTATACGTACAAGGAGCGGCTTGGGATCCTGACGGAGGCCGAGAGCGCGGATCTTGCCAAGATCAAAGCAAAGATCCCTCCCGAGGCGCTTGCCGATTATACCGCGCGCCGCCAAACCAATCTGCAAGTCCTCATGCTTGCGCTGCAATGGGTGCGGGACGGGGTCATCGACACGTTTCTGGTCCCGCAGGATGACAGCGCGCCCTATGGGTTTACGGCGCTCGATCAGGCGAGCGTGACGGACCGGATCAAAGCGCTCGGGCTGCGCAGCCGCGTTCCCGTCTATCCCGCCGCGGACGACGTCGGCATGACGTTGCTCGCCCGCGCTGTCAACGAAGCGCACGGCATTCGTCCGAAAATTTACGTTTACTACGCATCCGCGCAGGGTCCGTTCGTTACGCCGTCGTTTGAAGACAGAACGGTCGACGCAACGGTCAAGAACCAGATCCTCGCGGCGGGGTGCAGAAGGGTATATAGTCTCCCGGAGTGCGACATCGCGCTTGCCGTCAATGTCGGTTCCGAGATGCTGTATCTGCCCAAAGCGGAGGAGCGGACCATTCCGTATGATATCGAGCGCAGTCTTCCGGAGTATCTCGACTTTCTGAAGTATGCCTTGGAAGAGGGCAAGACCGTCGCCGTAGCCGACATTGCCGAGCCGACCAACAGCGACCTCGAACTCGTCCGTCTCCTTCGGGATGAAGACCTGCTTTTGAAGATCCATGCCTATGCGGGCTGGAACACTTCTTCCAACACGATCGGGACGGTGCTCTGCGAGAGCTGTCTGTATGCGATCGGCAAAGACGAGGCCGGCAACCGTGCTTTTTTGCTCCACCGCTACTACGATGACGTCGGGTACTGTTCGCATACGCGCTATTTTGTGGATACGGTGCCCGTGCCGAAATACGGTCTCACGGTTTTTGAGCTCGACGGCGTGCGCGGCAAGTGCGTCGAAGAGGGGAAAGCCGAATTGCTTTCCTATATGAAAAAAGAATTTCCGTCACTCGCGGAACATGTTGAAGACCTTGCCATGTGGTCCCCGTGGAACCGCACGTTCGAAATGGGGATCTGCCTGAAATTAAAATCACATCGATCTAAGGAGTGAATCATGAAAAAAATACTATCGACGATCCTGATCGTCGCGGCCGCTATGCTGTGTTTTGCAGCCTGCACGCACACGCCCGGCGGCGAACCCGAACAGCCGAAACTCAGCGAAACGGAACTTACGCTTACCGTCGGCGAAAGCGGGTCGCTTACATTACAGCTTCCGGACAATGCCGCTTCGGAGACGGGCGTCGAATACACTTGGAGCAGTACGAACGAGGCGGTCGCGACCGTCTCCGCCGAAGGCACGCAGGCGACCGTCACCGCCCTCACGGTGGGGACCGCCGTGATCACCGTTTCCGACGGGGAGACGGAGATCGGAAGTTGCAATGTGACGGTCAATGCGTCGCCGCTCACCGTCACGGTCCCCGAGGGCCGTTTGGTCCTGCGCAAGGGGACGATCGTTACGGTGCGCGCAAAGTGCAAGGGCGCCTCCGACGAAGATTTCCGGTGGGAGAGTTCGGACGAGGGGATCGGTACGGTCGAAAATCAAGGCCCGATCGGCCGCGTGAAGGCCAACAGTCGGGGAAGCTGTACCATCACTGTGTATTGCGGCAACTATACGACGAGCTTTGAGCTGATCGTTGGGCTCACCTGAGGAGGACGACAATGAATAGAAAAGCGATCTTGGCAGCGGCATTGGCATTGGTTTTGGTCGGGGGAGCCGTTGCGCCCGGCATCGAGGCGCGGGCTGTCCCGCAGACCTACGAAACCTATATTGACATTTCGGATAACGGAAGCGGCATCATGTTGGAGCCGACTTTGGTGCTTGAGGCGACGTCCTTCGCGGGCATCGAAGAGGCAACGGCGGGGAAGGTGAAGGCGGCCTCCGTCATCATCACGCCCGACGCCAAAATGGACATCACATTGGGCGCGGAGAAAAAATCGTTGGCCGATACGTTTGACCAATTCATCAAGGGGAAACTGCTTCCCATCGTGCGTCTCGACGCGACGACCGTGGGCCCGTTCCTCAATTGGTTAAAGAATACCTACTCTATCACGGACATGATGGCCGTCTCAGACGACATCGCCGTGATCGAACAATTGTATGCGGATGAGAAGGCATATCTCGTCAATACCGTGTACGACTTGACAAAGGCGGAGATCGGCGCGGGGCGTTATGATGAATGGGACCACGTCGGCGCCGCCAATAAGGCCGGTTGCAACATTTTGATGTATGACGGCTCGGCTCCCAATCTTTCCGTCGCCGCAGAATACGTCGAAGCCATGACGAAAGTCTGTTGGGCGGTTACCGAGAGCAAGGAGGAGGCCGTCAGGGCAATGGCGGCCGGATGCTACGGCGTGGTGTCCGAAAACTTCGCGGATATGAAGGACGCTCTCGGCGTATTTGAAAAGAGCGGCTACGCACGGGCGCAGTTCGTCGCGGCGCACCGCGGCATCACCGATTACTGCAACGAGCAGTCCAAGACGGCGATCGCGGCTACGGCCAACGAAGGCGCGACGCATATCGAGCTCGATCTTCAGATTTCATCGGACAAGGAGATCTTTATTTGCCATAATTCCAACAGTTCGCCGACTTCCGATACCAATCTCTATTTCTCCGAGGCGACATCGGACGCGATCCGTTCCGCCTATCTCACCGATTACAGCAAAAAGTATGCGGATACGTTCCCGACGCTGGATGAGACGATCGAATTGCTTCTTGATACCGACGTCATCTTCATCTTCGAGCTGAAATTCGACGGAGGCTCCGCGAAGGCGGCCGACGCCGATCGGTTGGACGCCATCGGGACGATGAAGAAGATCATCGATAAGTATCCCGAGATGAAGGGGCGTTGGTTTACCATCACATTCTACTCCGTCTATGCGGAGCGGATGCGCGAGGTTTGCCCGGAAATCCCGGTCGGATTCCTCGGCGCCGCAACTTCCGGCAAGACGAATGATACCAAAGGCACCGAAAATCCGTACCCGACCGCTTGGGGCGGCGTCTATGTCGAGCGGAGCAATCTTCCGAGTTGCATGAAGAATATCACGCGCAAATTCAATGTCTCGCTCGATGAGATGACGTATGACAATGCGAACGACCGGATGAGCGCCGTGACCAATCAGAAGTATGCGAGCTGGATGGCGCGCGGCTATGCGCAGAACACGTGGACGTTTGAGGACCTCCGTCATTTCACGATCCGCTGCAATGTCGCGACGACGAACGCGGCAGAGGGCTGCGCCATGATTGTCAAGAATCTCGTCGCGCCGCAGTCCGTGACGGAGGCGGAACTCACCGCAGGGAAAAAGACGCTCACTTGCTATACCTATAACGGTTGGAAAGTGGAGAAGGAATGCGAGATCGTCGAGGTCGTCCGCGAGGGGAACAAGGCAAAAGTGCTCTTCTATCTTGAACAGAGATCCGAGGACGGGAAGGACGTGACGTTCGGGCTCTACAGCAATCTCGCGGAAGTGACCGTTGCGTAAGGAGAGGATATGAAGAAAATTATGGCGACCATTCTCGGACTCACCATGACGGCCGGGCTGCTTGCGTCGTGCGGCGACGGAGGCGGGAAGAGCAGCTTGCCCGAGGGCGCAGTCACGGACAGCCAATCTTTGGAATACGCGTTCCGGGAGCTATATCCAAACGGCGAAGTTGCGGATCCCGCGCACGGATTCAATAACGTCGGCGATGTGAAAGCCGCGAGATTCTTCGTCAACGGGAACTATGTGGATACGTTTTCCCATGTGGGGAGCCGCCAGGATGTCACTCTGGAACTCTTCGGGGAAAATGCCAGCCGGATCGTTCAGGTCTCTACGGGGACGGCGTTCACACTGCCCGCCAAGGATTTTACGGCCGATTACAGCATCGGGGCCTATCGCTCTCAGTTTACCTTCGACGACAGCGTCTTGACATACAGCGCGGAACATTCCAATCCCTATGCGGGAGCCGACGGCTGGTATATCTATTTGAACGAATGGCTGATCCGTCATCTCGTCAATCCCGCCTACTATACCAATCAAAACCTGCGCCTTCTCAACGAGCTTGATTTCGAAGTGACGCCGGTGGACAGCGAGGGGACGTCCGACGGAACGCGTGCCTATCCGACGGTCCAACACGGCAATCTCGAGCGGAGAGAGGGCTATGATATCTACCGCTTCGATATTGTCATCGAGGACAGCGAGAACATCGAACGGCCGTATTACAATATCGGCATCGTGCGGGAAGCCGACGATATCCGCAATTTCGGCCTCTTCGTGATGAAATCCAAGGCCAATCAGGCCGAGATCATGGATACGCTCGTCATGAGCTGGAGCAGATTTTCCTCCAAAGGCATGCAGCGCAACTATTTCGACGCCGCCGACCCCTTGGAGAACCCCAATTGGAACGACGAGACGCGCGCCTATTTCCGTCAATTGATGACGGAAGATCGGAAGAATTGGGGCGTGTTCAGCTATTCGATGCCGGGAGATGAAAAATCGCTTGTCCCGGGAGGCGGAGACTACGACGCCTTCCTCAGTAAGAGCAAAGCGATGCAGACCTATATCGAAAACGAGATCTGGGGCAGAAAATACGACATCTACATGACGTATACCCATCTCGGATGGGGAGCCGCCGATGATCCCGATCATATTTCGCACTATTTCCCGACGTCCATGGCCAAAGAACTTGCGGGCGGCAACGGAGACGGGACGCGTCAAACGCTGGAATTTACTTTCCAATATACGACCAACAACAATGGCGTCAATGAAGAGATCTCGCCGATGTTCGATATCATGCGCGGGAAATATGACGAATATTTCCGGCGGCTTGCATTGGACATCAAGGAATACGGAGCGCCCCTCATGTTCCGTCTCAACAATGAGATGAACACGGACTGGACCAGCTATTCCGGGATCATGAATCTGCTCGACCCCGACATTTTCATCATGACGTGGCGAAGACTCTACGATATTTTCGAGGCCAACGGAGTCGACAACGTCATCTGGATTTGGAATCCCATTGCGACTTCCTGTCCGTATTCCGGGTGGAGCGAAGATCTGTGTTATTTCCCCGGCAGGGAATATGCGCAGCTTCTCGGTGGAACGAGCTATGAAATGAATAATTACGCCGAGAATGCGGAATCGCGCATGACGACGTTTGCGGCCCACTACGGCAATCTCTATATCAAAAATCAGCCGTATTTTGAAAAGTGGGGCATGATCATCGGAGAATTTGCCTGCGGCTCGGGCGGAAATTCCGGCGACAGCACAGGCATGGAACTCGGCAGAAACGCGGCGGCGCAGGCCGCGTGGGTCGAGGGAATGTTCGAAGAGCTCTATGCGGACGATCCCGCGCCCTATGCCAAACAAATCAAGGGATTGATTTGGTTCAACTGCAACGACGTTGACGACGACGGGATTTTCAACCGTCTGCAATTTGCCAATCCCAACGGCGGATATGATGATCTCGCCGCCACACATGCGGCATTCCGGAATGGATTTGCGAAAGCCAACGGGAAATGATCCGTCTGAATTAAAAACATGGAGAAGGACAGTATGAAAGAAGTGATCCCGCGGGGATTGGTAGTATCGTGTCAGGCATTGAAGCATGAGCCGCTGTACGGCGGGAGCACGATCGCAAAGATGGCGGAAGCGGCGCGGCAGGGCGGCGCCGTGGGGATCCGCGCGAACACGGTGCGGGACATCAATGCGATCAACCGACGGATCGAAGGGAAACTGCCGATCATCGGGCTGATCAAGCGGGACTATGCGGATTCGGCGGTATACATCACGCCGACGCGGAAGGAAGTGAAGGCGTTGATCGGTGCGTCGTGCGCGGTGATCGCGATGGACGCGACGCTGCGTCCGCGTCCGAACGGGGAGACGCTGGAGGAGCTGGTCCGGTATGCGCGTGCGCATACGGACAAGGCGCTGATGGCGGACATTGCGACGTTTGAGGAGGCGAAGAACGCGGAGCGGCTCGGCTTCGACTATATATCGACGACCCTGCGGAGCTACACGGAGGAGACCCGGGGGATCGCGATCCCCGATGTGGGATTCTGCCGGCGGCTGAAGGAGGAGATCGCGTCGGCGACGGTGGTCGCGGAGGGCGGGATCCACTCGTTCATGGAGCTGAAGAGCATCTTAGACGCGGGGATCGAACATGTGATCATCGGCGGCGCGATCACGCGGCCGCAGAACATCACGAGTTATTTTGTAGACATTTTCAATCAAAGTCCCGCCTTTGGCGGAGAGGAGCGAATCCAGGCATAGCGTCCCTCGAATTGAAAAGCCTCCGGCCCATTTCGGAGGCTTTTTCTTGACTTGTGCGCCCGATTCGTGTATACTGATTGTGTGAGGTAACTATGATAGAATTTAACGAAACGAACAAAATATTCTATTTGAGCGGGAAGTCATTCAGCTATCTCATCTGGATCGATCCGAACGGCTATCTCGTCAACCTGCATTACGGCGGGCGCATCGAAAGCGACGATCTCACCTATTTCGATATGCGCACGCGGCCGATCAGCTTTTCGCCCATCCCCCCCGACGCCGACCATTGGTTTACTTTGGATATTGCGGGACAGGAATACGGATCATACGGCCAAGGCGATTTCCGCACGCCGTCCGTCATTCTCTGCAGGGAGGACGGGGACGCTTCGAGCCGGTTTCACTATGAGCGTCACGTCATCTATGACGGAGCTCCCGCGCTCGAGGGGATGCCGCACTGCCGCAAGGGGGGGCAGACGCTCGCCTTGGTGCTGCGAGACGTCCTTTCGGGCGCGAAAATCACACTCAATTATACCGTCTATGAGCAATTCGGGATCTTGGTCCGCAACGCCGAGATCGAATGCGGCGCGCAGCCCGTCTGCTTAAAGCGCGCGCATTCGTTTTGCGCGGACCTTCCGGAAGGGGAATACGAGGCGGTGTGTCTGCATGGGCGGCACTGCGCCGAGCGCACGCCCGAACGCGTACCGCTCGGCCACGGCACCTACACCGTTTCTTCGACGCGCGGCGCTTCCTCGCATCAGATGAATCCCTTTTTGGCGCTCGCCGAACGCGGCTGTACGGAGACGCACGGTTCGGTCTTTGCGGCGCTCCTCATTTACAGCGGCTCCTATGAGCTCTCGGCGGAAAAGTCGCAGACGGGGGGAGTTCGGCTCTGCGGCGGGATCCAATCTCTCAATTTCTCCAAAAAAATGGCGCCGGGAGAAAAATTTGTCACCCCGCAGGTGGCGCTTTGCCACAGCGATGGGGGCTTCGGCGCCCTTTCCCGCGCCTATCATGACTTCATCCGCGAAACGATCCTGCCGCCCGCGCTCGCTTATGCAAGGCGGCCCATCGTTATCAACAATTGGGAAGCGACATATTTCCAATTCGACAATGAAAAACTGTGTAAACTCGCCGACGAAGCGGCCGAATTGGGCGTCGATACGCTCGTCCTCGACGACGGTTGGTTCGGGAAACGCAATGACGACACCTCCGGTCTCGGCGATTGGTTTGTGAATGAAGATAAGCTGCAGGGCGGGCTCTCCGCCGTCATTGAGCACTGCAAGCGGCTCGGCCTCAAATTCGGCCTGTGGTTCGAGCCGGAAATGATCTCGGAGGACAGCGATCTCTATCGCGCACATCCCGACTGGGCCATCGGAAAGGCGGACGTCCCGCGCTGTACGGGGCGCAATCAGCTCGTCCTCGATATGACCCGCCCGGAAATTGTGGACGGCGTCTTCGAACAAGTATCGAATATTTTGAGTACTTATGCGATCTCCTATGTCAAATGGGACATGAATCGCCATATTTCCGAATTTTATTCCGCCAAATTGCCGGCCGACCAACAGGGCGAGTTCAGTCACCGCTATATCTTGGGCGTCTATGCGCTCGCGGAACGTCTGCAACGGGCCTTTCCGAACGTCTTTTTTGAGGGATGCTCGGGAGGGGGAGGGCGTTTCGATGCCGGGATGCTCTATTATTTCCCGCAGTTCTGGACAAGCGACGACACGGACGCCTATGAGCGCGCCAAGATCCAGTGGGGGACTTCGTATGCCTATCCGCTCTCGGCGATGAGCTGCCACGTCTCCGTGTGCCCCAATCACCAGACGGGGCGGACCACGCCGTTCGAAACGCGCGGCGCCATCGCCTCTTTGGGCGCTTTCGGCTACGAGCTCTCGCCGGCGGCGCTCTCCGAAAAGGAGCGGGAGCTCGTCAAACAGCAAATCAAAGCCTACCGTGAACTGGAACCGCTCCTTCAACGCGGAGACCTCTTCCGCATTTCAAATCCCTTCGAAAGCAATCTGTTTTGCGTAGCGGTCGTCTCCAAGGACAAAAAGGAGGCCTATGCCGTGGGGATGCAGATCCATGCCGTTCCCGCGGACACCGATCACCGCCTGCGCCTCGCGGGATTGGAGGAGGGCGCGCTCTATGAGATCGCCGAACTCGGGCTGAAACTGCACGGATCCACACTTATGCATGCGGGCGTCTTAAAGCCGAATTTGCCGGATTTCGGGAGTTTTGTGTGGCATTTGAAGGCGATCGGCTGAGTTGACCGCATTCGGTCGGAATCCCCGCGAAATTTGTTTGAAAATATTCAAAACGGGGTATATATTCTCATGGCGGTTGAAAACGCGCAAAGACGTTTACCGCAAGGAGTCACATTTTTTATCATGTTTATTGCAGTCATTGTGGGATTGGTTTTCTTCCTTGTGACCGCAGGCGGCGTAGTTCTGGCCCTCTATGCGCACAAAAAGAGAAAGCGGGGGCCGTATCAATGGATCGGGATCGGCGTAGCCGGTGTGTTTGCGCTTCTCTTTCTCTTCGTCCCG
Organism: uncultured Clostridia bacterium; assembly: GCA_947627565.1. Taxonomy (GTDB): domain Bacteria; phylum Bacillota; class Clostridia; order Christensenellales; family Borkfalkiaceae; genus Gallimonas. Next base: position 39,487 of record CANQWO010000005.1, on the reverse strand, counting down.
TTCAGCATTCATACCGTCGATACGGGTGAAGTCGCGGTCGTCAAGCATCTCGGCAAGGCTACGCTCGTGCGTACACCGGGTACATATTTTGATTTTTGGATGACGGAAGAGTATGCGACCTACGACGCCAAGGTGCAAAACCTCGAAATGGACGCCAACACCTATTCCAAAGACGCGCAGACGATGGATATCGCAATGGTCGTGCAGTATTCCATCAAACAGGAAAAGGCGCTCAGCATTGCGGAACAGTACGGCACGTTGCAGGCGCTCGGCAACCGCATCGCTTCGGTCGCGGAGGCGACCACAAAGTCCACGCTCTCCGCTTATTCCGCCATGGAGATCATCGAGAACCGTGCAAACATTTCGGTGGAAGTGGAATCAGAAGTGAAATCGGTCATCGACGACACGTTCTTTGTCAACATCGAAAAAGTCGTCCTCACCAATATTGATTTCTCCGACGCGTTCGAGCAGACGGTCGAAGACAAGATGATCGCCGAGCAGGAGAAGCTCAAGGCGGAGTATGAAAAGGAAACCGCGCTCGTGAAGGCGGAGCAGGAGCTCGAGGTCGCAAAACTTCAGGCGCAGGCCCGGATCGCGGAAGCCGAAGGCGACGCGGAGGCACGGCTCGTCATTGCGCAGGCCGAAGCGAATGCCATCAAGGCGAAATCCGTTGAGATCGCCCGCGCGCTCGGGTTCAAAATTCTCGAAACGCCGGTCTTCGAAGAAGACGGCACGGGAAATTCCATACAAACGGGGATCGAATACGAGATCGACTTCACGGGCCAAACGGATGAGCGGGTCGCGCTCATTGCGGATTACTTGAAGTACATCGCATACCTCGAGGCGTGGGACGGAAAACTCCCCGATACGTTGGTCGCAAGCGAAGGCGGGAGCTTCATTTTGCCGTTCCCCGGCGGGACGTCCGGCGACACGGAGACTGTACCGACGCCCTGAGATGCGAAGGGTGTCCGCGGGATGCGGATCGTTCGAAAAATAATGTCGCATATTCAGTAAGAGAGAAACAGCGAGGAGTGAGATCCTCGCTGTTTTCATTGTACACGGAATAAGTAAATCCATGTACATAGACAAAAATTATTTTATCTTATTGTATGTCGAAAGTCAAGAGTTTTTTTGTTTTTTTCTCAGAATATCTCGCAAATTATCAACATGGGGTCGAAAAATGCGGCGGTTGACCCCGTTCATTTCTCTTGTCATTTTCTCTGAAAGTACATGGATTTACTTATTCTGTGCTCAAGAGCGATATGCGGCCGGGGGATGGGTGATGAAAGTACACGGAACGACGTCACACCTTTAGGAGGTTTTATGTGAAAACAAAAATTTTGAAAAGGAAAAGCATCATCGGCGTTCTTACGCTTTTGATGTCGCTGACGCTCTCACTTGCATTTATTTTCGGGCAGACGCCTGCAAGTACAGCGTATGCCGCGCGCGGCAGTGATGATCAGTGGGTCACCGTGGAAGAGATCTATGACGATGAGACCCAATCGTTTGACAGCGCCAAGATCATGGACCTCATCGAGAAGCTCATCGGGGAGCGGTCGTATAATGCCCTAAAAACGGCAGTGGGAATTACAGAACCTCCGAAAGGTACACGAACTTCAAAAACTTCCGCGGATTTTCGTGCGGTAAACGAAGGGAAAAACGTTTCGGTGTATTTCGGCGGCATGAAGTGGGATGCCGTGTACCTTACAACGGCGAAGCGCACTGGCGCAAACACCCAAGAGGGCGATATCATCCTCGACTTGTGGCGTTCGGCGGATACGCTTACGGCGGGTGACGCCGCAACCTATTCGGGCTTTTGGTCCGACAAAAGCACCGATCAGACCTACCCCTCGAATATGTATTCCACGAGCAAGATCCGCGTGGAGACTTTGAACGCGGGCGGGCAATATACCAAGAAGGATATTCGTTCGTCAAGTATTATATTGTCCGAGCCGCAGGCTCAAAACTCAGGCAACCAATACGCCCGCTTTACGATGGATAGCGTGGATAATAGTTTGACGGAGTACCTCGCCAAGCCCTCCGAAGTGGTGTATCAGGAGACGGAATTCGATGAGGGAACGATGAAGTCGTTTTACGGATACAACGCGGACTACTATTTTCTCCCAAACGACGCATACGGTACGCCAGCCCCGGTCGGGGCCACGGAAGAGCCGCCGGGCCAAGGCAAAGCGGGCGAACATTGGTATAAATACAACTCTATCGATATGAGCGCGTACACCAGCAAGGGAGCCGACAAAACGGCATACGGTGCGTGGCAAAACGACTACCTTTGGCTCCCCTCTCTTACGGAGACGGGCATGTCCAATGATACCGTAAAAGATGTCTACGGCAGCGGACTGGATTTTGTCGGCGACGGCATGTGGAATACCGACGCAGCACTTCGAAGTGCTAACAGCGGCGTCGGGCTGGGCCGTTGTTGGCTCCGCTCCGGCGGTGCCTATGACGCGCAGCGCGCGTACCTGCTCAACGCTTCCGGCAATCGCGACCAGCTTGTTGTGAACAACGCCAATATTGACAAGGGCAGTTGCGGGGTGCGTCCTGCGCTTCATTTCAATCTGTCTGCCGCCATGCGCAGTGCGACGCCCGATAAAGACCGTTGGAAGGGTGACACAAAGCCCTACTCCCCCGATGGCGTGACGTGGAAGATCGAAAATACAGACGTGGTAGAAATCACCGCCATTGCAAATGGCGAAGGCGGCGATACGAGTTGGTATGACTCGGCAAAGCATACCATTACGGCGAAAAAAGTAGGCAAATACCAAATTCGAGTCAAGCCCTCAACGGATTTCCGGTGGAAGGACGGCACAGACGAGGAGATCACCGTTACATATACCGTCGTGCCCGCCGATATGACGGTGACGTTCAACAACGGGCGACCGGGGGCGTTCAATAACGAGAGGCTTGAACAGAAGCGGGAGTTTGTTTACAGTTTGGGTATGGAGCCGATCGCACTCAAACTGCCCGACCCGACCGATAAAAAATTCCCCATCAATTGGAAAGGGGTTACGTGGTACCCTGGAACCATAAGCAAACTTGAGATACAGTATATCGTACAAAAATATGAAGAAACAGCGTATAAAGAAGATACAATAAAGGGAAATCTTGACGAGCTGAAATCATCCGGGAATTGGAAGGATTACGAGAGGCTCACCGATAAAATCGCCCAAGAGCCGATGTTCTACGTCGTGTATTTCAAAGCAGTGGATACCGAGGGCAACCACAACACGCGCTACGACTATTTCGTCGTCCACATTGTGGCAGAAAAGCTGAACATCACTCTGAACGAGGCGGCAAAAGCGGGCTTTGAAAAGGGCGTGGAGTACGGCGACGTCGCCCATACGAAAGATGCCTTTGAAAAAGACATCCTCAGCGGCATCCAAAAAGTAATGGGGCAACTCGATAGAGACAAAACGAAAGACTTCAAAGACAATATCGATAGTTTTATTTTCTATCTTCGCAAGGACAATACCATTGCAGACGACGATATTTACACCGTTGAAGAGGACGGCATTCTGCACAAAAGCGGCTCGCAATCGAAAAGGGTAGACAACCTGCCGCTCGGCACCTATCATCTCTACGTTGACGCCGCGGACAAAGATACTTCAAAGTATCTCACGTTTGCGTGGGCGGACGGCAACCCGAGTTTTGAAGTTAAGGCAAGAAAAATAAATGTCACGCTGACCTTTGGGAAAGGGGCGACCTATGGGGAGCCCCACACGAATTGGGTGACGGTCAACTCGGCTACTCGCGCGACAGTGGGTGCGACGGGAACTTGGTACGCCCAAAATGAGGCAAATGGGGATGATGATCTTGGTATCCTCAGACTTTCCTATACTCTGGAAGGGACGGATGCACCGAGCGTCACCACGCCCGCGGATACTTATACCGTCGTCCCGACGTGCTCTAACCCGAACTACGATGTGGAATTTGCAGACGCGAAAGGCGGAACGGAATTGAAGTACACCATCGCAAAGGCGCCGCTCACCGTGACGGCGAAGAATAAGGCCATCACTTACGGCGATGAGCCTTCCGATGGCGGCGTAACGTATAACGGCTTTGTGAACGGAGAGAGCGAGAGCGATCTTTCAGGCGTGTTGACGTTTGATTACGGTGGGTATGCGGCGTTCAAGGACATCGGCGAATACGTCATTACGCCGAGCGGGCTTTCCTCGGGCAACTACGATATCAAGTTTGAGAACGGGACGCTCACCGTCGGACAGAAGATGATCGAAGCCAAGTGGAGCGACAAGCGTTACACTTACACGGGGTCGGCGTTCACCGATCTTCCCACTGCGATGGCAGAAGGGATAGGCAATGACGGCACGTTTACGCTTTTGGTCGCATTGAGCGGCTCCGCACAGACATTTATGAACGCAGGGGGCTATGTTTTCAAGGCGGCGTTCGATAGCGCGGACGACAAGACGAAGAACTACACGCTCAATGAGAGTACGGAGACACGTGCCTACATCATCGAAAAACAGACGGTGACTGCGCCGACGATTGCAAGTAAGGTGTATAACGGCAAAACGCAGAAGGCGGATGTCGATGATTCCCCGCTCTACCGCGTGAGCGAAAACAACGGCGGGATCGGCGCGGACGATTATGAGGTCAAACTTGCGCTTCAACACCCCGAAAACTACAAGTGGGCAACCAGCGATGAAGCGGAGATTATTCTTATCTTCACGATCACAAAAGCCAATTACGATATGTCGGGCGTGACGTTCGCGGATCAGACGATCACATGGGACAATTCCGCGCACAAACTTGAAGTCAGGAATTTGCCCGTCGGCGTTTCCGTGACCTATTCGGGGGACAATGGTTACAGTACGGACGGGGCAACCGAACCGGGTGTTTACACCGTAACGGCAATCTTCACGGTGGACGAGAACTATGAAGTCCCCAAATCCATGAGGGCCGTCCTCACCATCACCAGGGCGACCTACAACATGAAGGGCATAACGTTTGAGGACGCGAGTTTCCCGTATGACGGAAAGCCGCACAGTCTCGCCATTGGAGGAAAACTGCCCGGGGACGTTTCCGTGGAATATGCGGGCAATGAGCGCACCAATGCCGGCGTATACAAGGTGATGGCGATCTTCACGGGCGATGCGGAGCACTATGAACCCATTGCGCCCATGCAGGCCACGCTCACCATTACCAAACAGCAAGTCACCAAGCCGAGCGAGGATAAGACGGCCTTTGTCTACACGGGCACGGAGCAGACCTATGCCGTCGCGGAGAACCCCGCCTATACCATGACCGGCAACAAGCAGACCAACGCCAACGAGGCGGGCTATGAAGTGAAAGTTGTGCTCAGCGATAAGGCCAACTACGAATGGGCGGACGGCAAAACGGACGACTTGATTTTCCTCTTCAGGATTGCGCAGGCAACCGTTTCCGCGACGTGGGCAGAGAGAAGCTATGCCTACACGGGTTCCGCGCTACCCATGCCCGCGGCGACGGTTCACGGACTCGGTGAAGACGGGGAGCTCGTCCTCGACGTCGCATTGAAAACTCCCTCGGGCGGCGCGTTCAAGAACGCGGGGAATTACACGTTCACAGCCGCATTGAAGGCGGGACATAAATAAATATTTTTGCACAAAAAAAATTGCCGCGTCTGGGCATATGTAAAAATAAAAAAGAACTTTTTTTATGTTTCTTGACACGGAATCACCCCGGGATATAATAGGAACTGGTCGAAAATTTCAGGAAATGAAAAATTTTCACTAATCAATAAGGAGGGACATTATGGAGGCAGACTTTTTCAAAGATGGGCCGTCCGCAGAGGCAGCGCCCATCCCCGCGGAAGCCGATCCGGCAAAGCCGGACGTAGCCACAGACGAAAAGACGCCGCTCGGGAAGCGCATTCGCGACAGCTTTTTTGCGCGGAATTTCCGCAAGAACTGGACGTATTTGCTGTTTCTCATCCCTGCGGTCGTCGTCACGATCATCTTTGCCTACGTTCCGATGTACGGGCTTTTGATCGCATTCCAGGACTTCATGCCGGGCGACAACATTTGGGACGGTAGGTGGATCGGATTTGAGAACTTCACGAAGTTTTTCTCGGATCCCATGTTTTGGCCCTATATGGGGAACACGTTCCTTCTCTGTATTCTCGGGTTCATCATCGGGTTCCCGCTTCCCATTCTCGTCGCGGTCATGCTCCACACGACCAAGAACAAGAAACTCAGCAAGATCTTGCAGACGATCTTCAACGGCCCGCACTTCATCTCGCTCGTCGTCCTCGTCGGTATGCTCTATCTGTTCTTCGGCCGCTACGGGCTCGTGAACAACATCATCGAGAGCATGGGAGGGGAGAGGTTCTCGTTCTTCCTCTCGGAAGGCGTGTTCCGTCCCATGTATATCCTCTCGAGCAACTGGCAGGACTTCGGTTGGAGCTCCATCATCTATCTTGCGGCGCTCTCGGGCGTCGAGCAGGCGCAGCATGAGGCCGCGACGATCGACGGCGCCTCCCGCGTGCAGAGGATCCTGCATGTCGATCTCCCCGCCATTATGCCGATCATCTCGGTCATGCTCATCATGTCCATCGGCGGGCTCATGGGCGTCGGCTATGAGAAGGTACTGCTCATGCAGACGGAGGGCAACATCAGTACGAGCGAGATCATCGCGACGTATGTCTATAAGCAGGGCATCCTGAAGGCAAAGGCAGGGTATGCGACGGCGATCGGACTCTTCAATTCGGTCATCAACCTCGTCTTGCTGATCATTGCGAACACGGCGTCGAAGCGGTTCTCCGAGAACTCGCTGTTTTAAGGAGGAAGACTATGGAAAATCCTGCATTGGAAAACGAAGTCATGCAAACGCCTCCCGCTCCGGCAGCAGACATGCGGCAGAACAAGCCGAGGCGCAGAAGAGTGCGGGAGACGCCGGGCGATCGGGCGTATTATATCATCACCTACATTCTTCTCGGGCTTTTGACGTTGATTGTGCTCTATCCTCTTTGGTTCGTCGTGGTCGCGTCCTTCTCGAGCGCGGAAGCGGTATTTGCGGGAAAAGTGTTCCTGTGGCCCGTCGATATCGACTTTTCGGGCTATGCCAAGTGCTTTGAGCGCTCGGATATTTGGATCGGCTATGCGAATACCGTCTGGTATACGGCTTCGTATACCTTGCTCAGCGTGGTGTTTACGCTCTCGGCGGCATGGGCGCTTTCCCGGAAGTCTCTTCCGTTCCGCAAGTTCTTCATGATCTTCTTCACGATCACGATGTTCTTCGGCGGCGGCCTCATTCCGTTTTACAACGTGGTGAGCGACCTCGGCATGCTCAATACGCCCTTCGCGGTCATCCTTCCCGGCACCGTTTCCGCCTGGAACCTCTTTATGGCGAAGACGTTCTTCCAGACTGGCGTGCCCGACAGTATCGTGGAGGCGGCGGAACTCGACGGCGCGAACAGATTGCGGCTCTTTGTCTCCGTCATCGTGCCCATCTCCGCTCCCATCATCGCGGTGCTGACGCTCTATTACGCCATCGGACAGTGGAACAGCTATTTCAACGCAAAACTGTTCTTGACAAATCGCAACTTGTATCCGCTGCAAGTCGTTTTGACGGACATCCTCACGGCGGCGGAGTCCTCGGCGGGCGGGGATTCGATGTATGAGAATATGCTCCTCGCCAACCAGCTCAAATACGTGACGGTCATCATTTCCAGCCTTCCCGTATTCTGCCTGTATCCGTTCGTGCAGAAATACTTCGCACAGGGCGTGCTCGTCGGCTCGCTCAAAGACTAATCGGTCCGCACTTTCCTTCAAAGGGGACAGACAGGGTAGGCGGCTCCTCCCCCAATAAGCCGTTTTACCCTGCGTCCCGGGGGGACAACAAAAACGAAATCTAATCAAGGAGTGAAAATTATGAAGAAGTTAATTGCAATCTGTTCCATCGGCTGTGCGGCAGTACTTGCGCTCGCCGCGTGCGGCGGTGGCGGCGGCAATCGCGAGCAGAATACCGTCGATGAACTCGTGGAAAAATACGGCTATCAGTGGACGGATAATTCGAAGCCCATCCTCAATGCGGAGGGCGCAAAGAAAATCTCGTTCAGCGTCTATTCTTCCAAAAACACGTCCGCAGACGACTACAACGACATGAAGATCATGGAGACGCTCTTCGAACAGACCAACGTCAACGTGCAGTGGGAGAACGTGTCCGAATCCTCTTATACCGACCAGAAGACTCTGAAACTGAGTAAACCCGATGGGCTCGACGCCATCTATCACGCCGGCCTCACGCCCGAAGAGATCTCCCAATACGCCGACCGCGGAAGGATCCTTCCGATCAGCGACTATCTCCAATACATGCCCAACTTCTCCAAGATCCTCAACGACCGCCCCGACATCAAGCGGCAGATCACCAACGTGGACGACGGCAAGATCTACACCCTTCCCCGCGTGGAGGAGATGGGGCTCAAACCATATCCCAACCTTCTGTTCCTCAACAAGACATGGACAAAGAAGGCGATCGAGGAGGGGAACGTCGATCTTGGCATCGCGAAGAGCGAGGTAGATAGCAAGCTCGTGGACGGCCTGTCGCTCAACGCCGACCAGATGGCGGCCCTGCTCACCTACTTCAAAAACAACGATATGAACGGCAACGGCAACGCGTCCGACGAGCGTCCGCTCAGCTTTGTCTCCCAGAATTGGCAGGGCAACCAGTGCGACCTCTTCGGCATGTTCGGGATCAACGACAACCCCGACCACCGCATCATCAAGAACGGGCAGGTCACCTATACCTATCTCGAAGAGGGCTATAAGGACGCCGTGCAGTTCATTTACGAATGGGTCAAAAACGGCCTCATCGACAAGGTCTCCTTCGAGCAGACGCAGGATTCCTTCCTCGCAAACGGCAAGAGCGGCGAGGGTGTGACCGCCGCCGCGGATATCCGCAAGGGCGAAAAATACGGCGCCTTCTATTGGTGGGAGAGCAAGACGGTCGTCACCGATCCCGATAACTACATCTGCTGCGCACCCCTGAAGGGACCCAAGAATTTCAACGGGAAGGATTACAGCAACTGCCAGACGGTGTGCGTCGCCAACACGCCCGAGATTGACGCGGGTGAGCTCGTGTTCTTCACGAAAGTCCCCAACATCGAAGTGCTCCTCACCTACTTCGACCGGTACTATATGCCCGAGATCTCGGCGCAGATCAACTACGGTCCCATCGGCATCGCCTTTGAGGAAGAGAAGGAGAACGGCAAGCTGGTCCCCAAGCAGGAGACGGGCGGGAAGACGGCGGACGAGATCCGTTTGAAGAACGCGCCGCTCGGCATCTGCTATCTTACCGAGACCGAATGGGAGAACACGGTGCAGATGGAGGAGCGCGCACAGCTCCGCCTCGACCGTCTGAAGAAGTATGTGTATCCCTATGTCACGCAGGAAAAGCTCGGATATAAGGTAGAGCCCATTCCCAATCTGCAATTCACGATCGCGGAACAGGACAAGATGGACAGATACAGCGCCGCGATCGAAACCCAGATGGCAAATCTGACGAAATTCCTCTATAACGGCGTCTCGGACAGCGACTGGACGAAGTACATCGCCACGCTGAACGGCGCGGGCGTCGGCATTGAGGAAGTCCGGAAAGTCTATCAAGCCGCCTACGACAGGATCGTTAACGGAAATTAAAAAAGGAGTGAAATCATGAAAAAGATCATAGCAATCGGTTTGGCCGCAGCGCTTTCCCTCACCGTGCTTGCCGGCTGCGGCGGGAATGACGATAAAACAGGCAAGAACACCGCCCCCACCATTTCGGGCGTCTCCGAATCGGCGACGGTCATGGCGGGCGAGGAGTGGGATGCCCTCAAGGGCGTGACCGCCTCCGACGCGGAGGACGGCGACCTCACCTCCGAGATCGAAGTCTCCGCCCGCGGGCTCACGTTCGAGAACGGGAAGACGACGCCCGCCGAACCCAACGAATCGCGCGGCTATCAGGTGCGCTATACCGTCAAGGATTCGGGCGGATTGGAAGCGGAGGAACAGTTCTGCACCCTTTATGTGACGCAGAAAGCGGCAGAGCTCGTCAACGTGTTCACGGCCGATTTCTCCGACCTCACCCCCAAGTACGATTGGGCGGAGGACAACGAAGGCGAGGGCAACAACCACTGGTGGAGCCTCACCGCGGCGGACGGTTCGGCCGCGACGGCGACCCTCAAAGAAGGCAGGCTCGAAGTGGACGTCACCAACCGCAACAATGTGGGCGACGATAAGCTCATGCTCGTGCGCGGCTTCGACGATCTGCCCGCCGGCAAATACAAGTTCGCCGTCTGGGCGAAGGCGACCCCCGATGTGAAGATCAACATGAACGCCATTCTCGACGAAACGAGCCTCGATATGAGCAAGATCGTCGATGTGGGCGGCGAAGAGGGCAACGGCGATGAAAAATGGGCGGCGCAGAACCTCGGCGGCGGCAAGTACGGCGAACAGGTCACCGCGGAATACAAGGTATTCGCGCTTGACTTCGAGATCGCGCGCGATGCTCTCAACAGCGATCAAGCGAAGGTGCTCTTCCGCATCTGCCTCGGCGGCAACGACAATGCGAACGCCTTCAAGTTCGACGTCGAGAAGATCACCATCTGGAAGACGACGGGCGTGAACAAGGAGACGGACGTGTTCGATCAATCCGGCGTCACTTCCGTTGCCGATCTCGGGCTCACGGTCGATGCCGGCGACGGCGCGGAAAATCATGTTTCGACGGGCTTTGACGAGACGGATAAGGCGGCGAAGGTCGAAGTTTCCCAGTACAACACGACGGGCGGCTGCTGGAGCATCGTCGCGCACATCCCGGTCACGGGCAAGACGATCAATACGACGGATACCTACGGCTATTCGTTCGACATCAAGGCGGATAACGCTTACGGCAAGGCAGAAGTCCACTGCGGGCTCGCAAGCAACCGCGACAAGGGCAACGTGATGTACAGCGGGGACGTCGGGGAGATCAATTCGACATATAAGCATTTGTACCATACGTTCAAGTTCGAGGAAGCGTACAGCGAGATCGCCGTCCACATCTTCCTCGGCAAGCAGGAGAACAGCCCGAGCGCGGCGTCGAACAACATCTACATCAAGAATTTCCGCTTCTTCAAGGTGGAGGGCGACGAGGAGACGACGAAGATCCAGGATAAGTTCATCCTCTTCGGCGACGCCTCCTACGACAAGACGAACAAAAAATATCCCATCTCCGTCTACAACCAGTCCGACGACGCGTTCGACGCGGCCGCCATGGGCACGGCGTACTTCGAGAACGGCAAACTCGTCTATCTCATCCATCAGAGCGGCTCCGATTGGGGCCACAACAAGCTCGCATTCGGCTATTGGGATAACCCCATCGGGCCTCTTCCCGCCAATGCGTACTATGTCGTATCCTTCAAGATCAAGGCGTCCGTTGCGCTCGATTTCTCGCTCACTCTGCACGATATGGAGATGAGCTTTGTCGAGGCGGACGGCGGCATCCCGATCCGTTACGCCGACTACGGCGGACACGAGATGCTCCATGCGGGCACCGAAGAGACGACGATCGAGGTCTCGACGCAGATGGCTTCCCTTGTGGCGCACAACAAGTGCGAACTTCTCCTTGAATTTGGCAAGCATCTCGGCACAAACAAGGAAGTGAAGATCGAAATTTCCGAGCTCAAGATCGGCTATCGCACCGTTCAGGCGTAAATAGCACAAACACCCACGCACGCCTCCGCGGTCATTTATCGCGGAGGCATAGGCGTAAAAAGAGGTAATTTTATGAACACACTCTATGCCATCGGCGAAATGCTCATCGACTTCACCGCACAGGAGGCGGGCGTCCTCGAAACGGCGACGACCTTCCGCAAAAACGCGGGCGGCGCACCCGCAAATGTCGCCGTCTGTGTGGCAAAACTCGGAAAACGTGCCGCCGTTGTCACCAAACTCGGCAACGATGCGTTCGGGAACTTTTTGGCGGAGACGCTGATGCGCGAAAACGTCGGAACGGATTTTGTATTCCGCACCGACGCCGCCAACACCGCGCTCGCTTTCGTCGCGCGCGACGAAAAAGGCGAGAGAAGTTTTTCCTTCTACCGCAATCCGTCCGCGGATATGCTGCTGGATGCGAGCGAGGTGCGGGCCATTCCGTTCCGGGAGGGCGACATTCTGCATTTCGGGAGCGTAGATCTCTGCGACGCGCCCGTGAAAGGGGCGCACATCGCCGCCATCGAGCGGGCGAGAAGGGCGGGGGCGATCGTGAGCTTCGATCCCAATCTCCGCTATTCGCTCTGGAAGAGCGCCGAGGAGCTGCTCTCCACGGTGCGCGAATTTCTGCCCCTCGCCGACATCGTGAAAGTGAGCGATGAGGAGCTCTATGACATCACGGGCATTTCCTGCGAGAAGGAGGCGGTTTTGCAACTGTTTCGGGGGGAAGTCAAGCTGGTCTTTGTCACGAAGGGTGCGGGCGGCGCCTCCGCCTATACGCGGGAAACGGAGGCATGGCAGCCCACCGATACGAATGTGCACGTCGTGGATACGACGGGCGCGGGCGACTCTTTTATCGGCACGATCCTATACCAGTTGCTCGGCCGCGGGATCGAAGGGCTCGGCAAAGAAGAATTGAAGGAGATGCTGTACCGTGCCAACCGTGCGGCGTCTTGCGTCGTCTCGCGCGAGGGGGCCATCCCCGCGATGCCGACGAGAAAAGAAGTATTTTAAGGGAGGATGATCATGAAAATCACAAAGAACGCATCGTATGCGGCCGTCTTGCTGTGCGGCGTCATGTTGTTTGCCGCGGGTTGCGGCGGCGGCGCGAAAAATTACGAGGACGACGTCAAGCCGTATGACAAGGATTTTTCCGCCATGAACGCAAGCAAACAGGAAAAGACCTACGACTACAAGTTCGGTTTCCTGCCCGAAGAGGACGACGGGGAACAGGGCTATGTCGGCGACACGATGCCTTACTATGAGAACGGGACGTATTACGTCTACTATCTGAAAGACCGGGGCGATTCCTTCAATCATTCCGTGTATCTTGCGACGACCACGGATTTCGTCCATTGGGAGGAGAAGCAGGATCCCGTGCTCAGGGCGGCGGGCAGCGGACAGGAGATGATGATCGGCACCGGTTCCGTCGTCAAGGTGGGGGAGAAGTATTACTTCTTCTACACGGGGAACAACGGCTCCGAGGCATGGAAAGAGAACGGAAACGCCGAGGCGATCATGGTCGCCGAGGGGACCAGTCCCACGTCGTTCACGAAGAAGGCGGACTGGGCCATCAAGGCCGATGAGTCCGTGCTCAAAAAGCACGATTTCCGCGATCCGCAGGCATATTACGACGCGGCGGCGCATCAGATCACGCTCACGGTCACGGCGCAGAACACGAGCGGCACGGCGAGCGTCGTCAAGTATACGCTGGACGAAAATCTCAACGCAACTTGCGGCGGCATCATCTATACCAACGACGCATCCGTCGTCGGCAGCGTCTATAACCTCGAATGCTCGGATACCTTCAAGTTCGGCGACAAGTGGTATCTCACCTTCTCCGCGCAGGACGGCGTCGTGTGGTATACTTCGGCAGACACGCAGTACGGGCCCTACACCGCCACGCCCAAGCCCCTCGACGGCCACCTCTTCTATGCGGCAAAGCACGCCTCCGACGGGACAAACACCTATCTGATCGGCTGGACGCGCCGTTCGGAGAGCGTCAGCGATACGTCGGCGGTCGGGCACCTCAAGGGTTGGGGCGGCAATCTGCAAGTGCAGAAGGTGGTATCCGACGGCGCCGGCGGCCTCCGGCTCGCCCCCGTAGACGCCTACATGCAAAATATCGAAGAGCGCGTGCTCGTTTCGGGCTCCTCGGTCGAGGTGCAATCGGGCGACTATACCGAGGCATTCCGTTGCTTCGAGCGCTATATGGTGACGGGCAAATTCAGCGGCACGGGCGAGTTCGGCTTTGCCTTCGATTACAACGGCAGACCGCAGAAGTATAAGACGATCGTCCTTTCGCCCAAGGAACAGCGCGTCTCCTTCGCACTCAATCAAGGGGAAGATCCGGTGACGTCGGTCGCCGCTTCGCTCGAAGAGGGCAAGGAATACGCCTTTACCTACATTCAGGAGGGCTCTGTCGGCGTGCTCTATGTGGAAGGGCAGACGGCGCTCACCGTGCGCCTCTATGGCGTCAGCGGCAAGAACGTCATGCTCTGGGCGGAGAACGGCTCGGCTTCCTTCACCGGTCTCAAACAATACACCTATACTTATTGACTTTTGGGGAACATCTATGAAAACAAAGACGCCTGTTTCGGGCGGGTCCTACGGCACAAAGATCGCAGATCTTTACATCGTGCATAATCTCGCGGCAGTCAACGGAAGCAGCCGCCATACCTACCATGTCATGCCGCCCGTGGGGTGGATGAACGATCCCAACGGCTTCGGCGAGGCATTCGGGAAATATCACCTGTTTTATCAATTCTATCCCTACGGTCCGTCGTGGGACTCCATGCATTGGGGGCACTATACCACCGAGGATTTTGTCAAGTGGAAGCTCGAGCCGACGGCGCTCGCGCCCGACGGCGCAGACGACTGCGACGGCTGTTTTTCGGGCTCCTCCGTCGTGAAAGACGGGAAACTGTATCTCGTCTATACGTCCGTGGCGGGGGATCGGCAGACGCAGTCGCTTGCCGTCTCCGAGGACGGCGTGCACTTTGAAAAACTCGGCGTCGTCATTCCGAGCGATCAACTTCCGAAGGGCTGCCCCAAGACCGATTTCCGCGACCCGAAGGTATTCCGCCGCGGCGGAAGCTACTTCCTCCTCGCGGGCGGACTGTCCGAAAAGAACGAGGGGGCGATCCTGCTGTATCGCTCCGAAGATCTCTTCCATTGGACCTTCGTCAACTTTGTCCGCAAGGACGCCCGCACCACCCGCGGCACCTATGAATGCCCCGATTTCTTTGAACTGGACGGTTACGACGTCCTTCTCGCCAGCCCGCAGGGATATAAGACGGAGGATTGGCGATATGAAAACGTACAGTCCTCCATCTATCTGCTCGGGAAGTTCGACGAAACGCGCGGAGTGTTCGAAACGGCCGTGGAGGATGAGATCGACGGCGGATTTGATTTTTATGCGCCGCAGACCCTTCAAACGCGGGATGGCCGCACGGTCATGATCGCATGGATGCAGATGTGGCAGCGGTTTTTCCCCACGGCAAAACACGGTTGGACGGGCTCGATGATCCTTCCGCGTGAGCTTGCCGTAAAGGACGGAAAGCTCTATCAAAATCCCGTCCGCGAGATTGAACGCTACCGCTGGAATCCCGTGCATTTCGGCAATGTGACGATCGGCAACCGCAACGAACTGACCAAGGTCAACGGGACCAGGATCGAGCTCTGCTTCACGCTCGACCTCGGCACGGCCCAAAGGGTGGGGATCAAGCTCTATCAAAAGGGCGAGCACGATGTACGCATCTACTACGACCGCGAAAGGGATCGGGTCGTTTTCGACCGTTCCCGCATGGGGGTCGAGATCACGCATGACGCAGAGGAAAAGGATGCCGTCATCCGTTCCGTCAAAGTGTCCACCGAGCGCAACATGCTCTCCATGCGCATCTTCCTCGACGTATCGAGCTGCGAGGTATTTTTGAACGGCGGGGAGCGGACGATGACGGGCAATGTCTATTCGGACGGGGACGGGATCACGTTCTTCGCCGAGGGCGGTACCGCCCGGCTTGTCTGCCTCGATAAATACGACATCGTGGTGTGATTTCCGAAGCGCCGCCGCGGAAGTTCTTTCCGTTCCTGATTAAAAATCAACGTGCAAAAAGCAAAAGGGCCCGGTTGTATCAACCGAGCCCTTTCACTGTTTTTTGTAAAAATTTTATGCAAGTAGCAATGCCGAGCCTTTCTCCGTAACAATTTTGTAGATAAAAAAGGCGGAGAAAATCAAGCGATTTTCTCCGCCTTTTTTGTGGTACACCGAGGCAATTATAAACCAAACCAGAGTTGGGGGAAGATTTCCCCTAAAACCCTTTCTCTTTCCTTGTGGACTAACAGGCCCGCAGGGCACACGGAACTTATGGAGCGTAGCGCAATAAGTATAGTGTGCTATACCTATGGTATAGATGCCTGTCGTCCGTGCGGCGAAACCGAAATTTGTTCTTACGGGTTCTTGATAAATGCAAAAACAATCTGTACGATACCTGTAAAAATCAGAACAATTGCAAGAACAGATGCGAGTGGAATCGAGATTGAGTAATATTTACCCAAATCGTAAATGAATGCAACGACGCTGAGAAGTAAAATTCCGATAATTGCTTCAATACTACCCATCAGATAAAGTAATTTTTTCATGGATGCTCCTACATGCAATCAATTCTTGTTTATTGCTTTGATTATACCATAAAAACAAGAGAAACGCAAGCAGCAAGTGGCGTTCCCCAATAAAAAGTAAATCCGAACCATTCACTCGTTACGAGTATTTGGTTCGGATTATACTGACTTGGTGCGGTCGACAGGAGTTGAACCTGCACGGTCATCCCACAAGATCCTTAGTCTTGCGCGTCTGCCAATTCCGCCACGACCGCATTTCCCTGAAAGCCTTTGTTATTGTACCGCATTCTGAAAAAAAAGTCAACAAGATTCAATAGAAAAATTCATAGATTTTTCGGATTTTCCCGATTTTTTTTACATAGCGCTCGGTCTCGGGATAGGGGATCCGCCGCAGATGGACCCCGTCATCAGAGCAACTCGGGTCGGACAGCCAGTCCCGAACGGTCCCTTCCCCGGCATTGTAGGCGGCGAGCGCCGTTTGGGTCGCGCCGAATTTCGCGAGAAGATAGGAGAGGTACAGGCATCCGAGCTTCAGATTATATGCTCCGTCGGTGAGGCGCGCCTCTTCGTATACGATATGTTCCCGATCGCAAATGAATTTCGCCGTCGAGGGCAGAAGCTGCATGAGCCCGACGGCGCCGGCATGACTTACGGCTTTTTCGTCGAAGCCGCTTTCGGTTTTGGCAACCGAATAGACGAGGGAGGCGTCGACGTTCAACGAGGAAACAATCTCGCGATGCGGGCACGGAAACGCCGCGCGGACAGCGAAATACAGCGAGAGGAGCAGCAGGGCGGCGACGCCTATCCAGAGGAATGCTTTGCGTGCTTTCATTTTATTAAAGTATGCGCACCGGGCGAAAATCTTTCCCCAAAAAAATCTTTCAAATCGAGATAAAATATTTTACCAAAATGTTGACAAATATAGTTTTCGTTGTTAAAATATGGGTAAGAAAATTGCCACCGAAAGGTGGAGGGTGGGGGTATATCATGCTGAACTATCAACTGGATGCCAAAAAACGTGGCGTGGATATTTCCGAACATCTCTACGGGTTGTTCTTTGAAGATATCAACCAGGCCGCCGACGGCGGACTCAACGCCGAGATGGTGATCAATAATTCGTTCGAGTTCGAATATTTTTCCTACGACGACTATAATTGCGAAAGCACGGTGGAATCCAGAAAGGCAAATGGGTTCTACTGGGATATTTACGGGGCCGGGCCCAAGAGAATCGTAAAAAAGGGGGGAATGAACGCCAACAATCCCTCCTGGCTCTCTCTCGATGTGGGCGGCGTTTATCACTTGGAGAATCCCGGCTATTATACGAACGGCGGTTATGATATCTATGGCATGCCGGTCACGCGCGGGGAGACCTATCATTTTTCGATGTGGATCAAGCGCCTTGGGTTTAAGGGCGTCGCCAAGATCTTTCTCCGCGGCGCGCACGGCCGCCACACTTCTATCGGCGAGATCGCGATCCCCGCGGGAACGGACGGGGATTGGATCAAAGTGCGCACTTCCGTCGTCGCCGAGAAGGACTTTATGGGGCGCCTCTGCATCACGCTCGAGGGCAACGGCAAGGTGGGGATCGATTATGTCTCTCTGCTTCCCGCAAACGTTTGGGGGGATCCCGATAAATACAGAAACGGAAAACTTTCTCCCCGCATCGTCCAAGTCCTGAAGGATTGCCATCCGTCGTTCATGCGTTTCCCCGGCGGATGCGTTGTGGAGGGCGACGTTGCGTTCAATTATCAATATAAGTGGCGCAACACCGTCGGCCCGCTCGAGCAAAGGAAGCAGATTCCCAATGTTTGGCGGTATATGCAGTCCTACGGCATCGGCTTCTACGAATACTTTGCGCTCTGCGAAGACATCGGCGCTACGCCGCTTCCCGTTCTCCACTGCGGGCTCCTCTGCCAGATCCGCATGGGCGAACAGCGACAAACGGGCTATCAGCGCATTGTCCCGGGGACCAAACAGTTCCAGGAAGAGGTCATCGACAATGTCGCCGATTTGATCTACTTCGCCAAGGGAGACATTGCCTCCACGGACCGGAATGAGGCCTATTGGGCAAAAATCCGGTCGGATATGGGGCACCCGGCTCCGTTTGATTTGAAATATGTCGGCATCGGCAATGAGAACTGGGGGTATGAATACTTCGATAACTTTGCCGCCTGCCTTCTCGGCGTGCGTCAATATATGTATAAGGGCCGCATGACCGACCTCCTGAAACATTTCAACATCACGGTCGTCACGACTTGCGGTGTGGATATCCGGCCCTCCGATTCCAACGAGAGCTGGAAGGTGATCAACGAGAAGTATCGCGACATGGTCGTGGATGAGCACGTCTACAATTCCTATCAGTGGTTTATCGACAACACCAAGCGTTATGATTGCTACGATCGGGACGGCGCCAAAGTGTTTATGGGCGAATACGCCATGCATACGATGTCGGACGGGCGCGGACGTCTCAACGGCGACAACAACTTAAAATCGGCACTTGCGGAGGCCGCATTCCTCACGGGCTGCGAGCGCAACTCCGACGTGGTCAAAATGACGTGCTATGCGCCGCTCTTCGCCTCCACCTATAATTATCGCTGGACGCCCAATATGATCTGGTTCAATGCGCGCGACGTCATGTTGACGCCCAATTACTACGTCCAACAGATGTTTGCCGCCAACACGGGCGCCTATGCGCTCACGGACGTCGCCCCCGTCGACAACAGCAATGCGGGCGGGCTCCTCATCGGCGGCCATCGGACGGCAAGCGCCGTTACAAAGGTCACGGTCCGCGACAGGGAGACCGGAAAACTGCTCTATGAGCATGATTTCAAGAACGGGCTCGGGGCATGGAAAGTCTATCCGAATTGCCGCGGAGGACATCTCGAGGGCGATGCGCTCATCATAGAAGAGAGCGACGCCTTCAACGGATATTACTACGACGCCCAAGACTTTTCAAACTGCAACGTCGAGATCGCGTTCCGCCGTCTCTCGGGCGAACAGAGCTTTATCGCGGGGGTCGGCGTGAAGGACGTGCGCGACGCGGGGACGATGGACTGCGCGGGCTTCTCCATAAGCTGTCAGTACGGGAAAAATCATAAGGGATATGACGTCTCATTCGATAAACGCGTAGACTTCATGCGCACCGTCTGTGAAATGATGGGGAAGGATAAATTTCTCGGCTATTCCCCGGAGGGCAACGTGATGCGGCTTGAATATACCGAGAAGACGTTCACCGCCTCCATCTATAAAGACGGGGCATGGCATGAGGTGCTTTTCAAGAATATTTGGAAAGTCAACGAGCGCGTCTTTGAAAGCGCGACCGTCGGAACGGACGGCAAGATCTATCTGAAAGTTGTGAATGTCTCCGGGAAAGACGAGACGCTATCGGCAAAACTTTCCGGATTCGGCAAAAAACAGAAGGCGACCGTCACCACTTTGTGGCATGAGGACGTGACGGTCATCAACGAGATCGGCGTAAAATCCGGGAAGACGGTCCATATCGAACCCGTCGTTTCGGAGCTGCCGCTGGACGGAGATACGCTCAGGGCAACCGTGAAAAACAACAGCGTCAACGTGTTTGTGATCGAATGAATGATTCGGAATCATTCAAAAATCCGACGGCAGAAATGTATGCCGTCGGATTTTTTTGGGCGAATTGTCAAATTTTACACAAATGAATGTGAGTTTCGTTCACGAGGGGGGGGGTAAAAGATAATTATTGTAATTTTCATTCTTTTTCAGTGAGAACTTTATAAAATTTAAGTTTCTATAAAAAATTTGTCGAAATATGTTGACAAATTGCTTCAAGCGAAATAAAATAATATCTGATATAATATTATCTAATGTCGGAGTCTGTGTGCTCCGCCCTGCGGAGGATAGCGAAAGATCGTCTTTCCGCAAAGAGGGGTGGGGTTTCACAACCGACACTCGGCCAAAAGGGGGCATGCCCCCTTTCCCGTGCGTTCCGCACGGGAAAGGAAAACTCTTATCCGATTGGATGAAAGAAATCAAATGATCCAAAGCGATCGAACCGATCGAACCCGATAAATAGGATCGGAACGGAGGACATGGAATATATGGAAGGATATATTCGGTTACATCACGGAAAATCGAAGGCCTTTGCGCGGGTGCGCCGGTGGCTCCTGGGGCTGTTCACCCCGGCATTTGCCGTCTGTCTTGCGGTCGGCTTATTTTTGATTTGTCCGCTCACGTCGGCGATCACGTCTTATGCAGATGATACTGCAAATCCCCTGATCAACTCCAATATCGGGAAACATAGTGAATGGTACTACGGTTTCGGTTCCAGCCCCGTGACAAAAAACGATACCACGGGCGGTTATGCCGGTTGGTATGCCCAGCTCGGCCTCGATAATGTTACCGTGGAAGAGAATGGACAGGAGATCAAACAGAACTCGGCGCGCCCCCACAAACTTGTACAGGCGTCCTCTTCCAAAGAGGGCACCACGGATAAAGTTTTCATCATCAATTCGCCCGAGGAGGCGGCTAAAGTCTGGACGGAGGCGGTGGAATATGCCCTCGGCCAAAGCGAGGATTCTCCCTATAAGACCACAGTGGATCAATCCAAAGATCCTATCAGCGGGGAGGTGCAAAAGATCCCCGGTGGCGGAATTGCGCGCGGCAACTATTTTGCCGACTCATATACCGTAGAAAATGTCAATGGTAGCAAGCAAACGAGCTACAAGGGGCAGTATATCACCGTCAAGCTCAATTGCGACTGGTATGCCAAGGACATTGAGACAAACATTGCCTTTGCCCTCGGCAATGTTAAAACGGCTCCGAAAGATCAAGTAATCACGCATGATAAGCGTTGGATCACCACCTTTAACTGGGCGAAGGACTATAAAACTTTTGAGAGCTACTGGTTGGGAACGAACAACTGGGCAGAAGAAGATACTTCCCGCAAAGATATTCGCGAAGATTACAGCGAGAGCGAGCAGGTATTCCAAGTGCCCGGCGAAAACGGAACAGCAAACGATCGGCAATTGAGCAAATTCACCGGAAACGGCGACGGCTACACCAACGATAAGGGCTACTATGCCTCCTATGATCTTGCCACCATGGCCGATCAAACGGCCAACGCGGAAGGCCAAGTGGGCTTCAATATCTCCTCGCCCTTCTCCTACGGGCGCATCAACGTGCCGACGGGCGCCTATATCGTGCTCGACCTCAACGGCCACACCATTTCGCGCGGTCTCACCGAGGAGAACAACGAAGAGATCTCCTATCACGGCAGCATCTTAAAGAGCAAGTATGAATACAACCTCGGCGCGATGGATGAGCTCAACAAGCTCGTCCAAATCTACGACGGGACGCTGCTCGGCGCCCGCGACGGCGGCAACCTCTACGGCAACGAGCTCTGCTATTACGGGAGCGTCATGACGGTGCAGCCCAAGGCCCGCCTCGAGATCGTGGATAGCTCCGCTTACGAGCGCGCCTCCGACGGCCGTATCACCAAACTCAATAAGGACAACAAAAATGTAGACCTTGCGGAAACGGTAGATAAAACGGTCACGCACTATGAGACCAACCACAAGGGCACGATCTCGGGCGGCTGTACCAACGAAAGATATTACGTCTACATGGATAACGACTTGGGCGTCGAAAACGGCGCCACTTTCGGCTATAATTCCAACGAGGGCAAGGGCGGCGCCGTGCACGTCAACCCGAGCGGCGAGCTCATCGTCCACAGCGGCACGTTTAAGGACAATCAGGCGCAGTACGGCGGCGCCTTTTATGCGTTATCGCGCGCGGCGGTGCTCGTCTATAACGGCTATTTCATCAATAACTATGCTACAATACGTGGCGGCGCCACCTATGTTGCGAGTAAATCGCGCTCGGTGTTCACCTTCTACGACGGGGTCATCTCCTACAACCGTGCCGCCGACGCGGGCGGTGGGGTCTTCCTCTGCGACAACGCCTATGTCAACCTGCACGGCGGCTATATCACGCACAACCAAGCGGGCAATCAAGGCGGCGGTGTCTATATTGGCGAAAACGGTGAGGGACTGCTCGAAAATGTCAATATCACGCAGAACGTTGCGGGTACGAACGGCGGCGGGATTTATGTACACGCAAAATCAAAGTTCAAGTTTGCGGGTTCACTCATCGTTACACAAAACTACGGCGATTGCGGAACATACACAACGTCAAATGCGGGCGGTACGGGCGATAAAGGTAACGGCCTTGATACAAGAGCTCCGTATATTCTTCGCTTAACCGTCAAGGGAGAGCCGGTTCGCGCTTGCGGCTGGAATACAGATGGCAATGGTGACTATCAATCTACATACGATGTGACCCTGAGTGACAGCTATGGTTTGACGTCCGGATATACGAAAACATCAGAAAAACCAGGAGAGAAATGTCCGCATGGCGGCGTTCACAATGCACCTGGGACAATGGAACCCGATGGCAAGACAAATACGCCCCCCGATTATCCGATGTGGTCGCTGGGTGACGCTTTTAACAAGGAATATAACCGTCTCGGCGGCGTCGTTTGGAAGCACGTAAAGAGTAACGTTGATGGAAGGAAAACGTATGGCGGTAGCGTGACTGAAATTGCCGAAGACGGTTCTGCAAACAACGTCTATCTTGAAAACGGGGCGACGATCATTATCGACGGGCCGCTCTTCCGGAACGGGATCGGCGCGCAGATCGGCGTGACCATGGCGGGCAGCGGCAACTTTACGAGCAACTACAATGAGCACGAAAAGGTCAACCCTTGGCTGTATTTCACTTCCGACGACACCACAGACGGAAAGGGCGTAGTTTGGGACAACGATAGGACGAAGACCGAGGCGAAGCTCGGAACCGCAACCTCTCCCACCGACCTCACCTGGGAGATCACGGGCTATCTGTATGGCAAAAAAGATGAGCCGATCACGATCGAGGCGTCGGGAGATGAGGAGAAGACTTTCAAGTGGAGTGTACAGTCGCCGAGCTATAACCCCAAGGGCTCAAACCCCGACGCGGAGATCAATTCCTTCAAGTGGACGGGCAAGACCATGCTGTTCGACCACAAGATGTTCGAAGTCACGAAGGTCGTCGCCAAAGCGGGGGGTGAAACAAAGGCTACTTGGACGATCGACAAACTGAAAGCGACCGAAGATGATGGCAGTTCTCATACGGCAGGGGTCGATTATACCCTCCACTATCTGCTCGCCGCGCAGGGCGAGGAGAATGAGGCGACGGACGGCAGGCTCGTCTATGCGGGCGACTATTCCTTCCGCGTAATTGACAAGAACGCAACCGTTTATTCCAACGCAACCTTTACCATCCACATCAACCAGCTCGGCGTAGGCGTTTCCGCATACGAAGTCAAGAACGGCGAAACGACTTGGAAGGACAAGGAGAATATCTTCAAAGACAACGCCACTCCGGGCGAAGATAAAATTAAAGAATATCTTGCGGGCGCGCTCTACTATCGCGGCACGGCGTATGACTTCGTGCTGGATAGCAGATTTATAACAACAGAGGGCCCTGATAAAGGCAAGGTCAAGGATAGCGCGGGCAATGTAAGCGCTGAAAAGTTCACCGGCGCGGTTATGAAGTTCACTTACGCCAATAAGGACTTCTTCGGCGCGGACGTGGAGATCGACTTCGGGAAAGTCGATTTCGATCTCGAATACTACTGGCGCGAACTCGGCGACAGCACGCAAAAAGAGCTCGAAAAGACCAACTACTTCCTGCACGCGGGCTTCTATGAAGTGCGCGGCGCGCACGAGGTCGTCGGAAAGGGCCCCGCGCCTTCCGTCGACTACATGAAGAACAACATCGCCTTCCAGAGCGAGATGCACTTGCCCATTCAGCGCGTCTCCGTCTCCGTATGGCTCGAAGACAATGCCACAGTGCGCGAGATCGATGAGAAGAAGGTCTACGGCTACACCTTCAAAGACGGCGTCTACACGACCAAGCAGATCCTCTACTTCAACAACAACGATGAAGCGGGCAACGACCCCGAACTCGATAAGAACGTCGTCGTCAATTACTATACGTTTGATTACTATGTTGCGCACAGCGACAACTTGGACGTGAATGAAGCGGTCGGTATTAAGGATAACTCCGACGGCACCGAACGTTGGGGCGTGAAAGACGCGGGCAAGTATGTTGTGCACGTCTCGCTGAACACCAAGATGTGGAACGAAAACGCGCCGGATAAGGACAATCCGTTCACCGAGCGCGGTAAGCCCTATAACGACTATATCTTTACCTCGAAAGACCTCCAGCGCATGGCCGAGAAGGTAACCAAAGACGAACAGGGCCGCGATGTCGCTTACGAATTTGCTTACTACTTCTTTATCTCGCCCGTTGAGATCGAGCATTGGACGAATGAGCAAGTTCCCGAAGAGGGCCAGGGCAGTATCAACCTCGACGACCGCACCTACGACGCCACGAACGCCGAGCCGAACATCACAGGGCGGTATTCCGCCGGCGGCGCGAACCGCGGTCTCTACAACTATCCCGAAATGCCCGATGAAAAAGTCGTGCAGGTCCGCTATCTCTCCAAGAAGGATCATCCCGCGAATGCGGACGGCTCCGCGCCCGATGACATCAAGGTCACGGCCGACGGGATCGAACAACCGGACAATTCCAAGTGGGCAATTTGGGAAACCGAGACGAAATATGAGGGAACGGACGAAAACGGCAATCCTATCCTCAAGAGCAAGTTCCAACCCATAGACGCGGGAGAATATTGGATCCTCGTCTATTTCCGCGGCGTCATGCCCATAGAGGGGAATGAGGGCGCGGAAGCAAGCGCAACCAAGTATGTTCCCGTCACCAACTTCAAGGGCGTCTACATCGGCACCTACACGATCAAACCCGTCGAGATCACCGTATCGGGCAGCCTTTCCTATACCTACGACGGCAGTAGCTTCGAACGGGCGAGATATCTCCCGCCGCGTGTTGGTCAGGGTGATGACGACGCATGGTACGAATCCATTTTCTTCCTCGTACAGGATAACATCACCACACCGAATGAACTTATTACCAATCAGCATGCTGTGAGTTATACGACGGAGGAGTATGCGCCTTACGCAGGTGCAACAGAGACGAAGGCACGCACTCTCCGCGATCTTTGGGGCGGCAACAATATCTACTACGACGCCGCCTTCTACAAGGGCCGCTATACGCTCGGGAATGTCTCGGTCACCTACTCGAGCGAGGAGTTCAAGCAGCACGACATCTCGCTCGGAATCGGCCTCTATTCCTTCAACACAGGGAAGGCGGATGTCGGCACGTATCACCTCAGCACCGTTGAATATGACAAAAAGGGCAATACGAAAGACGACGACGATGGCGGCACCACCACTGCGCCGTCCGAGGGCGTGACGTGGCTCATTTCCTATGAGCAGGCGGACGGCAAGCAGGTGCAGAAGTTCAACACCGATTTGAACTTCAAGATCACCTCCGAGAGCTGGTTTAATGTGACGGTCGATCAGAAAGATCTCAGCGAGCTCTACGGCGATATTACGAAGGTCGGCGAGAAGGATTATCACCACTATGCCGACACGTCGGGCAGCGGAACCACAATCACAAGCGACGGAAAGACGGAGAATTCCTATCCGTTCGCGGGTACTGCGTGGAAATACGAGCCTGATGTGACCATCAACTATCAACCCGTCTCCAAGGCAAAAACCGTCGTAACCACTACGGTTGCAGATTGGACGAGGGAACACGGATCGGCGCCGACACCCGAAACGAGGGAAGTCAAATCCTTTGCCTGCGGTCGAAATGGTGTTATTTGTAATATTACGACGACGATTGAAGTCGATGACGAGAACGTCACAACGACGACGGAGACGACATTCTACTATCCTTCCGCAACCGGTCGTTTAACACTGACGACGGGAAAAGACTACTCGATCCAATATACCAATAACACGAACGCGACCACGGACGCGCTCATCACCCTGCAGGGCACAGGCAACTACAAGAACTCGTTGCAACTCATCTTCAAGATCACCCCTGCAAGAATCTATATCGACTACGATGGCATCCCCGCGCAGTACGATGCGAATCCGCATGCCGTCACGGTGACATACGAGAACATCGAGACATACAGCGATGAGATCACAGCGTTCATTAAGCCCACGCGGGCAGGAAGCGTCGATACATGGCGTGACGAGCCGGTGCCTAACGCGAGCGCGCTCTATGTACGGTATGCAAAGTGCACAGCGACAGACAGTTCGAGTACGTTTGGCAACTACGATGACAATGCGCCCGTTGATGCAGGCCTGTATTCCGTGCAGGTCACCCTCGGCAATAACGACTTTCAGTTCGTAGGAGAAAAGGTTGGTGCGGAGAGCCCGTTTACGCCCGGCGCCGCCGGCGAAGATGGATATGTCCATCAGGCCACGGGCACGCATACGGTCATCCCCGCCGTTGTGACGTTTGCGGTCACCAATTCTGGAGGCGACACAATCTACAATAGAGCCCAACATGCCGCGGCGCTTAGTTTCACCAACGCGACCTATCAATGGTTGGAGACAAATAGCTACACCGTTCCGAGCTCTTTGAAGTATGTTGTACCCGAAGCGTCTAACTATACGGTGAGCTATGAGCCTGCAAATGGAGAAGAGGCTACAAACGCACCCGTGGACGCGAATACATACAAGTTGACCGTGGAGCTTACAAGTGGGAACTATTGCTTCGCCGTGACGGTTTTGACGGGCACAACCGGCAAGCAAGAGGGTTATAGCTGCGTTGGCTCGGCAACGAGCGGGACAGCGCAGTCGTATACCTACAACTTCATGGCGACGAAGGGCAGCGAGACGGAATCGACTGAAATCAGTGACAGTTTCACGCCCGGTGCTTTTGTCATCAATAAGGCGACCATCACGCTCGATCGGTTCGCGGACAGCGTCTACAACCGCACGGCGCAGCCGCAGACGCCCGCCTTTTCGAACACGCAGTCCAACAACGAGGCGGTGCCTACGCTCAAGGACGGAAACAACGTGGGTGTGGAGGTCGAAGCAAACGAGTACACAATCACTTATAAAGATGAAAATATCATTTCCAAGACAGATTCTTGCATCAATAGCGTCCCTTACCATTCCGAGCTCTACTCTATAAAAATCGAACTGATCGAAGCGGGCGCGAAGAATTTCGAGTTCCGGACAAAGCCGATTCCCGCGCCCAGTTTCACACGTAAGAACATAACGGCTGCGGAGAATCTCCTCATGCAACGCTACGGCGAAAAGGGCAAAGAGAAGGATTCCTCCGTCATCACGGCGCCATTCCTCATCAACCCGGCGCAGATCACATTCTCGCTGGCGGAGTCCTCCTTTAATTATAACGCTGAGGAGCACAAGCCGACCATAGAGAATGGCGGTATCAACCTCACCAACACGCAGAATGAGGGCGTTCTTCCCACACTTGCGACCGGCGAAGCTCCGACATGCACCGAAGTTGCGGTCTCCTACAGCTACAGCGGCTGGGCGAAAGATCACGCAGGCTTCACCAACGT
Source organism: uncultured Clostridia bacterium (assembly GCA_947627565.1). Classification (GTDB taxonomy): domain Bacteria; phylum Bacillota; class Clostridia; order Christensenellales; family Borkfalkiaceae; genus Gallimonas. The sequence continues at coordinate 11,698 of CANQWO010000005.1, read as the reverse complement.
CGGCAACTACACCGTTACGCTTACGCTTCCGGAAACCGGCGACTTCCAATTTGCGGATGGTAACTATACCATTTCGCGCGAATACACGATCGTCGCATTGGACATTAGCTTGGCGGAGAATTTCAGCGCCGTTGAGTTTACGCAAGACAAAGAGCATCAGGACTACAATGTTGCCGCATACCACTACACGGGGAAGGAAATTCAGCCCGAGATCACAATCAAACTGATCGCAAAGAGCAATGATATTAGCAAGTATAATAATATCACGCTGAAAACGACGGATGAAAGTAATATCGGCTTGCGGGTCGCGTATACCGATAACGTCAACGCGGGCCCTGCTACTGCCACGCTCACGGGTATCAACAACTTCACGGGAACGCGGGTGGAAACGTTCTATGTGTTGCCCGCCATCGTCAGCATTACGGCAAGCGACGGCAATTCGCATTCGGAAACGTTCAATCCGAATGCGAAGACATTTGACAACGGCTCCCTTGCCTTCAGCTATAACAAGACGGCGCAGGTCTTGACGCATACGTTCAAAAACCTCTGTACCACGGAGGGGAACGAGGATACGGCGCCATTGCCCAACAATGCGGACTATGTTGTTGAGTACTACAATGCAACCGATTGGGATTCGGAGAACAACAAGCCGAAGAAGAATGCAACGCCTCTTGCTAACGGCGTGGTCGACGCGGGTGAATATTTCGTTTGGTTCCATTTTGTGAGCGGAGGGAAGCACTTTAGCAACTTCGTGTTCTACAAGGAGGACCCGAAAGCGACAGACATCAATGGCATGTTCGATAAAAATGAGCCGTTCCTGTTCTCTTATAAGTTCAAAGTGGTTGTCACGCCCGCGGAAATTCAACTCCACCTTCCCGATCCGTTCAAGGGCAAGAATGAAAAGGGCGCGGACTGCTTCATCAACAGCTTCGTCTACGACAGAACCAACCGCAGAACCGCTCTTTCCAACGTCATTATCACGAATGACGACAACATTTTGCCGTCGTCCGCAACGGACTATACGGTCACCTTTAAGGGCGCGGATGAGGCCGGCGCGCTTTCCGATGTCACCAACGTCGGCACATATTATCTCGTCTTCAAACTCAGCGCGGCAAATAACTTCAATGTCACGGGGATCTATGCGGGCAGTGATAAGACTGTCGCGCTTGAATCTGTCGACAAAGACGGCAAGGGCTACTGCGGCAGCATGGAAGACTTCTCCGTGATGTTCACGATCACCCCGGCGCGGATCGAAGTCTATCTGTCCGAAGATTTCAGAAGTGGCACAAACTTTATCAACAGCTTTTACTACAACAAGACGGAGTGGGTGACTACGCTCGGCTCTGTGCAGTTCAAGAACGAGCTGCGCAACGGCATCATTCCGCAGTCCGGAGAGTACAGCCGCTCCTTCAAGTCGGTCGTGGAGGAAAAGGAATCCATCGTCACGTCTGTGAAGAACGTCGGCAGCTATAAGCTCGTCATTTCGCTCACCGGCGAGGTCAGCAAGAACTTCGTCATCATTGCGGTGTATGCGGGCATTCCCGACGTTGAAGGTTCCACTCCCGTCAAATTGAAAAATGATTCCGCCACGGGCTATGAGAAACTTGACAGCGGAGATGACATGCGCTCGCTCTCGGTCGCCTTCACGATCACGCCGGCGCAAATCGACCTCTACCTCAATGCCTTCCTGAATGGCGAAGCGTTCACGAACCAATTCGTCTATGACGGTACCGACCAGTCCATCAAGCTCGGCTCCATCGAACTCAAAAACGACGCCAACATCATTCCCGCGTCCCAAGCGTACACCGTCACTTTCTTCTATGATTATGACGGCCATCGGGATGAAACGGAGAATGTCGGAATCTATGATGTCGGCAAATACACCTTGCTCTTCCAATTCACGGACGAGGCGGGCAAAAACTATGTCCTCCGAGACATCTATGCGGGCTCCACGACCGGTTCCAACATATCGCTCAAAGATAAGGATGACAAGGGGAATGTCCAGTATCGCGGCAAAACGGATTACAAGGTCTATGTCGACTTCGAGGTGACGCCTGCCAAAATCAACGTGTTCTTCTCCGCGAGCGACCTCAAGGGTAACGGCGAGTTCGTCAACGAGTTCTACTATAATCGCGGCGACTGGACGGCCCGCTTCGGGTCCATCTATCTCGTCGCCGAGAAGGGCGCCGTGCCGCAGGGCTCGCAGTTCTCCATCGAGTACTACAGCCTCACGCTCGTGGACGGCACACAAAAATGGACCGACTCGCCCGTCACAACGATCGTCGATGTCGGCAGATACGCTGTGACCTTCCGTCTGAGCAACGAGCTTACGAATCACTATCCCGACGCGAAGCACTACAAAAACTACACGATCGTCAATGTGTATGCGGGCGGCTCCACCGAGGGCGACAGCGTCAAGCTCGATCCGACGGTTGCGCCGAATAAGGACGGCTACCGCACGAGTTCGGATCCGAAAAACGACGTCTATATCACGCTTGTCTTCGATATCATGCCCAACGTCGTTCAGCTCAGCGAGGTCAGCGATGTTATATTCAACGATGACGCGCAGGATGCGGGCTTCAGCTTCACGTTCGCAGACAAACAGGGCGCAGTTCTTCCCGAACTCGGCTCCAGCGACTTCTCGTCGCTCGTATACACGATCGATGCCACGAATAAGACGGGCAACGAGAGACTCAAGAACGGCAAGCCGTATTTTGCGGGCGCCTACACCGTTACAATGGGGCTCAGCAACAACTTTGTCTTTGAAACGAAGGACGGCACGCGTAGCGCTACGAAAAACTTCCGCGTTACGCCCGTCGTGCTCTCCGCTTACCTCGGCGATAAAGATGGTAGCGAAATCAAGGAAGGGAACTCGCTGACGTATGACAGACAGTCGCACGAGTATAAGATATACACCAGGTCGACAGCGGCGGCCGTTGAGCTCAAGGAGGACGCGAACGTCCATCACAAGGAGGACGCGAACGTCCATCAGGTTCAGACGGCGGCCTACAACGGCTGGAACGGAACGACGATCGATAAATCCGAGGGCTACAAGAATGCGGGCGCCTACACCGTAACGCTGACTTTCTACATTCTCGGTACGGAGATACCGGGCGGAAACTTCAGTTTCGGCAACAATAACTACACGATGTCGATCACCTACACCATCCAGCAGCGCACCATCACGGATGATGACGTCTACGGGATCGAGAACAACGAGCACAAGGTTTACAACGGCAAGCCGCAGACCAACGGCATCGTCGTCAGAATGGCGCTCGTCGAAGGCGCAGAGAAGACGGAGCTCAAGCAGTACGACGCCGAATTGAAGAAGGGCGACTATTCCATCTCGAATACGTCGGATATCAACGTCGGCTATGTCACGAACATCGTCACCGGCATGCAGAACTTCCAGGGCACTGTCAACCTGTCGTATTATATCGACCCTGCAAATGTGACTGCGGTAATCGATAAAACTTCGCTTCCTTATAATGCGCAGGATCAGTCCCGCTCCTTCACCTTCGTCAATGTGAGCAATACGGGCGTTCTCCCCGCGTACAACCCCAGCGAAAGTGTCTCCGACTACATCGTTACATATGCCCTTGGGGGAACGGCGATCGACAAGCTGCCGCACAACGCGGGCGTGTACACGGTTACCGTTAAGTTGCAAAACTCGACGGGCATCGAGGGAAATCAGCCCAACTTCAAATTCGCCGAGGACCTTAACGGCTGGGTGGACGACTACACTGCGACCTTCACTTTCGAAATCACGAAGGCGAAGATCTATCTCGACGTCATTTCCGACGCAAGCTACACGGGCGATCCGCTTCCCGCGAAGATCGGCTTTGTCAATGCGGTGAATGCCACCGTCCTGCCGGAGCATGACACCGTCATCACCTATGATGGCCTTAATACGGCGCCGACGCACGTCAAGACGAACGGCAACCGCACGCCCATCCCGTATCTTGTCAAAGTGACGCTCACCGACCTCGACCTCGACAACTTTGCATTTGTCGCTCATGAGGATTCGAAGACGTATTCCTTCGATAAAGTCGGCGGCACTTGGGGGCAGGAGGCCTACAAGATCACGCCCGCGCTCATCACGGGATCGCTTTCGGTAACGATTGACGACGTCGCAAAAGATACGACGAGCAATGTGTACGACGCCAAAAAGCATGTGCTCGACGTCGTGTTCCGCAACTTCGAGGCGGGGATCAACGTCCTTCCTGTGGGCAAGAAGGGCGACGCTGCGATCAACGGCCTTGCCGCGACATATAACGTCACGGCGGACGATGAAACGCTGCTCTATACGCTCAAAGTCACCTTCACGCCCAACTACGCCGGCTTCAACACGATGCCGTTCGACGGCATTCCCGAGAACGCGGGCGCCTATGCCGTCGCCGTCAAACTTGTGAGCGCAGACTTCTCGTTTGCACAAAATACGGCGGAGGCGGAATGGACGTATACGATCACCAATGCTCCGATCGGCGCAGCCGAATCGCTCGGTACCGCGTCGGAAGGCAGCACGACCTTCGTAAGCAAGAAGAAGTACGTCTATGTGCCAAACCAAACGAACGACATCACGGTTACGGCGGAGGACTTCGTATTTATCGACAAGGCGGATGGCTTCAACGCTGAGAATGCGACGTTTACCTACACGTCCTGTGCGGGCTTAGGGGATTATGTGCCGCTCACGAACGGAAACGGCCTTACAATCGGATACACGCTCACGGGTGCGGGGGACTACGTGATCTCGATTACCGTAGACGCGCCGAACCATGAGCGGTTGGCGATCAAGCTGAAGGTCACGGTAGACGCGACGCAGATCACGTTGAAGGTGCAGGATGCGCACTTCAACGCCGTCTACGGCGAGACGGAAGCGTATTCGCCCGAAAACGTCCTTGCAACGGTGCTCCAATTCATCCGCGACGGAAAGATCCTCGTGGAAGGAATTTCGGGTGATGCCGCAAAGCAGGCAGAGGCGCTTCAACAATACGGATTCGGTATTCGCATTCTCACGGATTCGGGCGATTACTCGGGCGCGCATCTTCTGAAGGCGGGCGGTTACGGTCTTGAGATCGACGCGATGAAGGTGAGCGGCTTCAGTGGCGGCAGTTTCGTCGTATTCAAGGGCGTCGAGGGCGACAGCACCAAGTATGAGGGGACGGTCTTCACCGTGACGCCGCTCGCCATCGAGGTCGCCACGAAAGATGGCATCCAAGATCTGCGCTACAATGGGAACTCTCTCGTCAACGAAGCCGCAAGTTATGTGTATATCTCCAACCTTTTCGATGGAGACAACGTGTTTTTCGCGAGCGTACAGCAACACTTCTCGGAGGGCGGGAACTTCAACAACGGTTCCGTGTTCGACATTACGGATGTCGTCGACGTCGGCAACTATTGGGTGCACGTGTTCAGCGGGGAGGGGACAAACGGACTATTGGGCAGCGACTGCGGAAACTACATGATCGAGACCAAGGATGAGAACAGCCAGACTATCCGCTACGCCGGCGAGAATGGTGTGTATGTTGCCTTCGAGATCAAGCGCAGAACGGTGGAGCTCGCCCTTGCGGAGAGTTCGAGCGTCTACGGCGACGACGCCGCCGTCTACGGAGAAGAGGGCGCGAAGGCGTTCAGCTTCTCGTATGTCGACAACGTACTCACAAATGACTTTGGCAGCGGCGATAAGGCCGAACAGCTCAGAAAGTTTGTCCTCGGGCTTCTCGCGCTCTTCAATGGCGATGGGACCGCCAAACTCGATCGGAGCACGACGCCGTACCCCGGCGCAGGCAGCTACATCGTCAAACTCGATTCCGAAGCGGGCACGACCGCAGAAGGGCTTGCGGATTGGGCGCTCGGCGACGGAAAGTTCTGCTTCGATAAAAACTATATCCTTCACATCGACGGCGCCCAGAGCGGGAAACATACCGTCACAAAGCGCGCGATGCGCGTCACCCTACACGATTACTCGAGCTACTACGGCGACGACCTCAAAGAGGAAGGTTTCGAGGGAAGCGAGGGGGCGTGGGGCTTCACCGCTCAGAAGGATCAGTTTGTCGGCGACGACAGCGAGAAGGATCTCGGCATCGTGATCACGCGCGACGGCACAGCCTTCACGAATCAGGGCACGTTCAGCGGCCACTGGTGGAGCGCCATGACCTACGTCGGCGGCCTCACCGCGGTCTATTCGAGCGACAATTACGACGTTACCTTCGTCGAGGGCTCGGGCAACTACATCATCCTGCCCCGTCCCATCATCGTGCTCATCGGCAGCCAGACCTCCGTCTACGGCGAGCCCATCCTCAAGGATCTCTCGGGGCTTCCGAACAATTGGGAAGTCTACGGCACGACGGGTGCAGAGAACATGGGGTATGCGGGCGGCGAATCGCGCGCAACGCTCAAGATCACGCTCACCGTCGACGGCGTCATCAACCAGAATGCCGCGGCGGGGGTCTATCCCGACGTCATCAAGGGCAGTTGCGGCAACTCCAACTATGCCGTGACGTTCCGCAATTGGGTCACCGAGGACGGCAAGAACGAGCCCGGCGAGCACGACGGCGGCGATTATGTGATCACCAAGCGCTCCGTCGCCATCCGGATCGGCACCGCCGAGGCCGTCTACGGCACCGATGGGCTGCATGTCGGCGCGCAGATCAATCTCACCGCGCCCATCTATTCCGGGGAGAGCAAGCAGCCGACCAATGCGGCGCAGGCACAGTGGACGTATGACTTTGACAAAGCGGACTACACCATCCTGCAAGAACATCTCGGCTACCTCACTTTCTATCTCGGCAAGGCCGAACCCGCAAACCCGGAGACGCTGTATGCACAGGCGGGCAAGCATGCAATTGTCGGCAGATGGGGCCTCAACTACGACGACGCGATGATCTTCATGAAGAGCTACGACGTGAAGTTCTACGGCGCTTGGGAAAGCGAGAAGGGCGATCCCAACAATGGGACAGCGGGTACCTACACCATCAAGCCCGCGGACATCATGCAACGGCCCGACAGCAATTGGACGAAGTCCTGCGTCTACCGCATGTGGCCGGAGGACGGCGATAAGTCGCCCGATACCGGATGGTATGCGATGGAGATTTTGGCGGATTACCTCGTCTATGCGGGTGACTATGCAAGCGCATCGCACGGAAAACTCACGTTCAGCGCAGAGCGTTCGGACGAGACCAAACTCGTCTACCTCGTGGAGGTTGACGGCGTCGTCCGCGCAACCATCACCTACTCCAAGCCTACGAACACTACGGAGGTCCGTCAGGAAGTTGAGAACGTCGGCAATCTTTGGACCATCCACAGCGTCGGCATTTGGGAGATGGAGATCACGGTCGAAGCGGATAACCACAATACGGCGACCTTCACTCTCACCTACTACATCAATTCCGTGACCGCGAAGGTCATGCTCAATACGAGCATCGCGCCCATGGAGGCGGAATACGGCGAATATGATTACATCGAGCTCGCCCTCGGAGAGGCGGATTACAGCAAAGTCTACGACGAGCAGCTCAAGGATCTGCCTCTCACGTCCGCTCTCCACGACTATCTCGCAAAATCGATCATGGGCGTCGACGGCCTCTCCGAGGCATATCCCGGGACGAACACGCTCGACTGGATCAATATGATCCTCGATAATTGCTGGGTCGAGGTCATCGATGCGAAGATCAGCTCCTCCGGGAAGTTGCAGGCGGGCAGCTATCACCTGCGCATCGTCGCGCAGAGCGGCTGCGGATTCGTCGTCGCCTTCATGGACGGCGTTCCCGACGACGGAAAGGTCGACTTCAGCGGTTACGATCGCCTCATCATCGACCGGAAAGAAGTGGGGATCGACTGGGTGAGTGAGGAAAAACTCGGCACCTACGAGACCATGCCGGAAGTCGCGGAGAGAGTCACCTACACTTACAGCAGCTACAACTATCACTTCAAGCCACTGTTCACAGAGGTGCTCGCAGGCGACTTCGTGGACGATCCTCAGGCCAGATTCTATAACGATAAGAGCGTGATGTGCACGCCGCACGACGTCGGTTCCTACCGCATCACGGTCGAAAAGCTCCTCACGGGCACGGATGCGGGCAACTACAAACTGCCCGAACAGCTCGAGATCGGGCTCGACATCGTGAAGATGGAAGTCGTCGTCACCCTCCGCGACGAAGCGATCACCTACGGCGAATCCCATCCCGATCTCTTGTCGCTGGGCGTCGTGTTGAACGGGGCCGTGGAAGAGACAACCGGCGCAGCATGGTACTGCGATAAGCTCGGCGTCAACGACAGCATATCCGCACTTGCCCTGCAAATCGACATTCTCGACGCCGCCGGCGTCTCCATCGAGAGACAGAGCGACGCGGGCATCTATCGCATCGTTGGCAGCAGCGAGAGCAAGAACTATCATGTGACGTTCCGCTCCGAAACGGACAGCGAAAAGACGGAGGCGGTCTACACCATATATCGCAGTAACGTCACGTTCGCGATCGATTCCCTCACGGAGACGTATGGCAGGACGCAGGGCCAATTTACTTATCGGATGACGGAAGGTTTGCTTGCGCCTTGGGATGCGCAGTCTTCTGCGGTCGGCGTGTCGCTCTCGGCGGACTGCGGCGAAAAGTGCAATGTCGATTCCTATGCCATTTGCGGAACGTGGACGAACAAGAACTATAATGTTCGGTTCACGGGCGACTGGAAGGGCGAGCTTCCCGACGGCTACCTGCAACAGGATGAGCTCGGCAACCCGACGAAAGAGCCGCAGGGCGCGGGCACCTACACGATTATTCCGCTCGAAGTGCATCTCACGATGCAGTCGACGATGGAGAGCGTCTATGGCGATTACAGCGTCGACCCCGACATGGGAGTGCCGACCTTCTATGAGTTCGCGCTTTCGACGGTCAAACCTGTCACGGGCTATGATTATGCCTACAAGGAGACCGTGGCCGACCTCAAACTGACATGGACGCTTCCCAAAGCAAATGATGTGGGCGTCTACACGATCAAAGCCGAAGAGGTTGAGAACGAGGATCCGAACTACGACATCACCTTTGACAATGTTCTCGTTTGGACAGTTACACCGAGAACGGTCACCATCACGGTACATACGCAACACAGCACCTATGGCGACGCCTTTGTTGAACTCGACGGTAGCGACCTTGCATTCTGGGAAGCGGAAAATCTCGCACCTTGGGACATGGCGGATCCATATGCGGCGCTCGGCATTCAGCTCAGCTACAATGAGAAGACCATCGCTGTCCAAGCGAACGTCGGGATATACAAGAACGCCATCGAGGCCAACCCGACCCGGAATATCAATAACTATACGTTCGTCTATCATAATGAGGACGGCGAGATCGTCCAGGGAGGAACGTATGAGGTTGAGCGGCGCGAGGTCACCATCAAGGTGCACACGCAGTACAGCACCTATGGCGACGTGATCGAAGAGCTCGACGGTAGCAATCTTACGCTCTGGGAAGCGGAAAACCTCGCGCCTTGGCACACGTCAGATCCATATGCGGCGCTCGGCATTCAGCTCAAATATGATCCGGAGGTCCTCGACATCACCCAGGCACACGCCGGAACGTATCTGAACGCCATCAAGGCCATCCCGACTCAGAATACCGATAACTACACGTTTATCTACCAATACGGAACGCATGAGGTCGCGCGGCGCGAGGTCACCATCAAGGTGCACACGCAATCCAGCACCTATGGCGACGTGATCGAAGAGCTCGACGGCAGTGACCTTACGCTCTGGGAAGCGGAAAACCTCGCGCCTTGGCACACGGCCGATCCGTATAAGGCGCTCGGGATTCAGCTTAAATACGATCCGGAGGTCCTCGACATCACCCAAGCACACGCCGGAACGTATCTGAACGCCATCAAGGCCATCCCGACTCAGAATACCGATAACTACACGTTCGTCTACCAATACGGAACACATGAGGTTGAGCGGCGCGAGGTCACCATCAAGGTGCACACGCAATCCAGCACCTATGGCGACGTGATCGAAGAGCTCGACGGTAGTGACCTTACGCTCTGGAAAGCGGAAAACCTCGCACCTTGGCACACGGCCGATCCATATGCGGCGCTCGGCATCGAGCTCGAATACGATCCGGAGATCATCGATATCAACCATGCAGACGCCGGAACGTATTTGAATGCCATCAAGGCCATCCCGACTCAGAATACCGATAACTACACGTTCGTCTACCAATACGGAACGCATGAGGTCGCGCGGCGCGAGGTCACCATCAAGGTGCACAAGCAATCCAGCACCTATGGCGACGTGATCGAAGAGCTCGACGGCAGTGACCTTACGCTCTGGGAAGCGGAAAACCTTGCACCTTGGCACACGGCAGATCCATATGCGGCGCTCGGCATTCAGCTTAAATATGATCCGGAGGTCCTCGACATCACCCAGGCACATGCCGGAACGTATCTGAACGCCATCAAGGCCATCCCGACTCAGAATACCGATAACTACACGTTCATCTACCAATACGGAACGCATGAGGTTGAAAAGGCGAAAAACTATTGGATAACGCAATTCTCGCTCGAGAGTATGAACGAAGGCGATACGCCCGACGAAACCCTGCTGTCGGCGTCGGCAAGGTTCGGCACCGCGACCGTGAAGTATTATTACGACGAAAGCTGTCTTCAGGAAGTGACGGGCGAACTCAGCACTCTTCCGAAGAACACCTACTACGCAAAGATCACGGTGGACGGCACGGACGACTACACGGAGCTCAAGGAGATCAAGGCATTCGTTGTCAATGAGTCCTTCCTCGTCGTCAACGGTGCATTGGACGTCACGCTGTACGTCTGTATCTACGCTTCTCAATTCATCATTTTGACTTTCGCTCTCATCTTCCTCCGGCGCAAAAAAGCGGATGAACAAGTAGCGGAAGAAATGAAATAAAACAGGATAAGGCAGGCAAAGAGAATGTGGAATCTCAACGCAATTGAAATTTTCGGACAGACGATCAATTGGCCGATGGAAACGGCGCTGTTCTGGCTACTCATCGCGCAGGTTGCGCTCGTCATTTTCATGGTGGTCGTCTTCGCGATCCTCATCCTGCGGGTCAAACGCGGCCCCACGCAGGTCGTGGTGCAGAGCAACGAGGAAGAGCGCACGCTCGTGGGGATCGAGCTCGACACATCGCTCGTCACGCGCGAGTTCGCGATCGGGGAGGAGTTCTCCTGCGACGGCCTCGTCATCACGGCGCACTATAACAAGGATCCCTATTCGGAGATCCTCCACGAGGTCATGCTGCTTACGCCCGAGAAGCTCGAGGAGCTCATGCAGGACAACAAGCGGATCGAAGATCTCGAGGTCTGCGTCGTGTATGTTCCCAAGTTGGAGGAAGAGGGCAAATCGGCGGTCACGGTCGCATACCACGGGAAGACGGCGGTGTATGTGGTCAACATCGTCACGGAGCACGCCGTAGCCGCCTCCGAGGGGCCCAAGGAGCGCGAGCTTGTCGGCATCTCGCTCGACACTACCGTCGTGCGCCGCGAATTTACGGTGGGAGAGCCGTTCAACTGCGAAGGCCTCGTCGTCACGGCGAATTACAACGTCGAACCTTTGCACGAACAGGTGCTCGATTTCACCGTTTATATGCCCGATATGAACGTGGAAGGCAAGCCCGTCGTCACCGTGGAATTTGGCGGAAAAACTGCGGTCTATGCCATCTCCGTGGTCGCGGAAAGG
>CANQWO010000004.1 GCA_947627565.1 uncultured Clostridia bacterium | reverse complement strand
TTGCTCCTCTTCCCACAAAAATACTACGTCTTTTTGCGGGAGCCCTATTGGTCGGCGGTCCTTCGTCGCAACACGCCCTATGGAATCGCTTTTTCCTTCGAAAAAAGCTCCTTTTTCGGGCGGTTGCTCCTCTTCCCACAAAAACACTGCGTCTTTTTGCGGGAGCCCTATTGGTCGGCGGTCCTCGTCCCATGAAAAAAGGGAATGCGTTTGCATTCCCTTTTCCCATGGAGCTGATGAGCGGACTCGGACCGCCGACCTCATCCTTACCAAGGATGCGCTCTACCTGCTGAGCTACACCAGCGCAACGAAATCACCTATACAGTATAGTAAAATCCGCGCAATTCGTCAAGCGATAATGCACGGATTTTGTAAAATTCACAAAAGAAAATTTATTTTCGGCGGGAGGCTCAGATCAATTCGGAGAGAAGATCGTCCATCCGATAGAGCCCGGGCGCGCGCCCGATCAGCCAATCCGCCGCGCGCAATGCGCCGCGTGCGAAGATCTTGCGGCTCCCCGCGGAATGCGAGATGGTGATGATCTCGTCGTCGCCGGCAAACATCACTTCGTGCTCTCCGACGATACTGCCGCCCCGCACCGCATGGATCCCGATTTCGCGCGGTTGACGCTCTCCGACCATACCATGTCTGCCATAGACGAGTTGCTTTTCGGTCTCCGAGGCGCGCTGAATGCTCTCCGCGAGCATGAGTGCCGTGCCGGAAGGGGCATCCTTTTTCCGATTGTGATGCCGTTCGATGATCTCCGCGTCGAAGTCCTTCAAAACTGCGGCGGCGCGCTCGACGAGCATTTGCATCAGATTAATGCCGATGGAGAGATTGCCCGACCGAAAGACGGGAATGCGCTTTGCATAGGCCTCGATGCGCGCGTTGTCCTCCTCCGAATAACCCGTCGCGCCGAGAACGACGGGCAGGCGCCGCTCCGCCGCATAGGCGAGCCGCCGCTCGAGGTCGGCGGGGGAGGAAAAATCAATGATGACGTCCGCGCGTTCTTCGACTTCCTCGATCGTGCGATAGATGGGGAAGGGGGCGGGTTTCAAACAGATGTCCACGCCGGAGACGATGCGGTCTTGAGACGGTGCGACGAGCTCGGAAACGGCGGTCCCCATCCTTCCGCAGGCCCCGACGAGCAGGATATTCATGCGCGCACCTCCGCGCCGAGCGCCTGCAATGTGTCGGCAAGCCGTTGCCGGTGGGCGGGCTCCAATCTCGTGAGCGGCGCGCGCGGGACCCCGGCTTCGAAGCCGAGCAGGTTCATGCCCTCCTTGACGGGGATGGGATTGACCTCGCAAAAACATGCCTGCGCAAGCGGGAAGAGCGCGTCCGCGATCTTGTTTGCGGTGTAAAGCTGACGCTTGGCCGCGGACATGGTTAGCGCCTTTACCGTCTTCGGCAGCAAATTGGAGACGACCGAGATGACCGCCGTCCCCCCCACGCAGAGAATGGGGAGATTGAGCGCGTCCTCCCCGGAATACAGTTCGGCCTTGCCGCGAATGCGGCGCATCGTATCGACGACCTGCGCCATATTGCCGCTCGCCTCCTTGATCCCCGCAAAATTTTTCATGTCGCAGAGCCGTTCCGCCGTTTCGGGAAGGAGATTGACGCCCGTGCGCGAGGGCACATTGTAGGCGATAAACGGGATTTCCACGGCCTCCGAAATGGCGCGGTAGTAGGCGAAGAGCCCGGCCTGCGTGCACTTATTGTAGTAGGGCGTCACGGCGAGGACGCCGTCCGCACCCAATTCCTCCGCGCGGCGGGCGGACTCTACGGCATGCGCCGTATGGTTGCTGCCGACGCCGACGATGATCTTGGCGCGCTTCGCCGTTCTCGCAACGGAAAAGCGGATGACGGCCTGTTTTTCCTCCTCGGTCATCGTCGCCGGCTCGCCGGTGGTGCCGAGAATGACGAGGGCGTCCGTCCCGCCCTCGAGCTGATAGTCAATCATTGCGCCGAGGCTGTCGAAATTGACCCCGTCTTCCGTGAACGGCGTGATCATTGCCGTCGCGGATCCCTGTAAAAATCCCGTCATGATCCTTCTCCTTTTTTATTGTATGAAGCGCGCACGGCGTTTGGTCAATCGAAGTAACCCTTCGCCGCCAGAAGTTCCGCGAGGAGGACGGCGCCCCCTGCGGCCCCGCGCAATGTGTTGTGCGAAAATCCGATGAATTTCCAGTCGAAGACCGGGTCCTCCCGAAGCCTTCCCGCCAAAACCGCCATACCCATGTCCGTAAGTCGGTCGAGTTTGGGCTGCGGACGGTCGCAATCTTCGAGGTAATGCAAAAATTTCTTCGGCGCGGTGGGAAGCCCGAGCGCTTGGGGTTCTCCCGCAAAGCTGTCCCACGCCGCGAGAATGTCTTCCCGCGTCGGTTTATTGTGAAATTTTACCGAAACTGCGGCCGTATGACCGTCGGAGACGGGGACGCGCAGACACTGTGCCGAGATGCGCGGCGCCTGTGCTTCGCGGATGCCGCCGTTTTCGACCGTCCCCCAGATCTTGAGCGGTTCCCGTTCGCTCTTTTCCTCCTCTCCGGAGATATAAGGGATCACATTGTCGATGATCTCGGGCATGCTTGCAAACGTTTTTCCTGCGCCCGAGATCGCCTGATAGGTGCAAACGGAGACGGCCTCGAGCCCGAATTTTCTCAGCGGATGCAGGAGGGGAACGTAGGATTGCAGCGAGCAGTTGCTCTTGACGGCAATGAATCCGCGCCGGGTCCCCAGCCGCCTGCGCTGCGCGTCGATGACGGCGAGATGTTCCGGGTTGATCTCCGGAATGACCATGGGAACGTCGGGCATCTGCCTGTTTGCGGAGTTATTGGAGACGACGGGGATCTCGTGCCGCGCAAAATCCTCTTCGAGGGCGCGCGTCGCGTCTTTCGCGAGATTGACGGCGCAAAAAACAAAGTCCACCTTCGGGAACTGCGCGGGATCGCTGTCGCAGACGGTCATATTTTTCGCGTAAGCGGGAATGGGGGACGCCATCGCCCACCGTTCACCGACCGCTTCCGCATAAGACATCCCCGCGCTCCGCTTGCTCGCGGCGAGGCAGACGGGTTCGAACATGGGGTGATTTTCGAGAAGCGTAACGAAGCGTTGGCCGACCATGCCCGTTGCGCCGACGATGCCGACAGAATATCTTTTCATGAAAACCTCTCTGAGATCAAAAGAGCGGGACGGCAGCGTCCCGCAAATTTCCATGAGAAAATCGGAAAAAGCGCTTCACGGCCGTGACAGAAATACGGGTATTCTCCCGCATCCCCAATGCGCGGGCGGGGTGACGCGCATTTCGGCGGCGATGCCCTTTCCGCCGCGTTCTGCGGGATCCCCCGATCCCTTCCGCGGGCTACTCATGCTCAGCCGCTCCTCTTTTTCGAAATAATTTTACCATAGGGACGATGAAAAGTCAAAGAATTTGCCCGATTTTCATTGAAATTTTTCGGCGAGTATGGTACAATAAAGAAAGCGGCATAAGCGCCGCGCGATACGAACGGCAAAATTCGGAGTGAAACTATGGCGGATCGAGAAAGAAAAGGCCTTGTGGCCCGTTGGCTGGAAGGCAAGGAACGAGATGAAGAGTATGCCCGCAGCACCCTGCCGACCAATCGTTGGTCGCTGTTTTGGGATATTCTGAAGGGCAGATTCGGGAGACTGATGCTTGTCAATCTCCTCGTGCTTGTCACGTTTCTTCCTCTCATCGCAATCATCGTGCTTCGCTATCTTTGGATGCTGTCGCAGAGCGTGACGGGCCCGTTCAGCCCGGGGCTCACGATCAATCCCATGTGGATCCCCAATATCGACGGCACGGCGGAATATCTCGTATTCCAATATGACCTCATCTACTTTGCGCTCATGATCCCCTGCCTTGCGATCGCCGCGTTGGGCGTCTCGGGCGGCGCCTACATCATCCGCAACCTCATCTGGACGGAGGGCGTCTTTGTCGCCAACGACTTTGTCAGAGGGATCCGCCGCAACTATTGGAACGTCCTCGAGGCGATGCTCATTTTCGGCATCATTCTCTACATCGCGCGGACGGCGGGAAATCTTGCCGACTTCTACTCGGCGATCGACGCGCCGACGAAGGGCTGGATGATCGCCTCCAAAGTGATCGGCTATTTCTTCGTGGCGTTTTTCCTGTTGGTGTGCTTGTGGATGGTCTCGCTCGGCATCAACTATACGCAGGGTCCGTGGGCGCTCTTCCGCAACGCCATCGTCATGACGCTCGGGACGTTCCCGCAGACGGTCTTCTTTGCGGCGCTTGCCGGGATCCCGTTCTTCCTTGCGATCTTCGGAAACGGATTTTTTGCCGCGATCGGCATCATTTTGATGGCACTCTTCGGATTTTCGTATGCGCTCCTCGCGTGGCTGGATTATAGCCAGTGGGCGTTCGATAAGTTCGTCAATCCCAACATGGGCGTCGCGGTCGGCCGCGGTCTCTATAACAAGGAAAAGGGCAAGCAGCAGGGGAAGGAACAGACGGAGGACGAGAGCGCCGCGATGCGCGAATACAGGCGCATGATCGTCGCGCAGGGCAAGTCCACGCTGGTCTCCCGCCCCATCAAACCCATCGACGACGATTTCGATCTGTATCAGCTTCCCGATTCGTTCTCCCGCGAGGATCTGAAAAAGCTCCGCGAGAGCAAGGAATCCATGGAGGAAGATGTAAAAGCGTATGCGGAGGCGCACAAAAACGACCCCGAATACGTCGAATACAACAAGCAGTTCGAGGAGCGCGAGCGCGCGCTTCAGGATGAGGACAAGGGCAAGAAAAAGAAGCCTCCGAAGCCGCCGAAGATGCTCACGAAGAAGTAAGGGGTGCGTATGCAGGCCTATGATTCGCTTGCGGATTGGTTCGAATACCTGAATGACGACTGCGACTATCCCACTTGGTCGCAGTATTTTATTCGCGGGCTCAGGGCCTACGGCGCGGGCAAAAACGGGTTGGAGATCGGATGCGGAAGCGGCGCGTTTTCGCGCATCTTGACGAAAAACGGCTATACCATGTCCGCGGGAGACTGTTCGGTCGCCATGCTCAATCGGGCCCGCAAGCTGGCCGCGGAGGAGGGCGCCGCGATCGAATTTCTGCGCCTCGACGCCCGTCGGTTTAAGGTCTTGAAGAAATTCGATTTCATCCTCGCGCCCAACGATTGCTATAATTATCTTTCTCGGCCGGAATTGCGCGGCGCATTCGGATGCGCGTATGCGGCGCTGCGGCACGGCGGTCTCTTTTGGTTCGACGTCAGCTCTCCGTGCAAACTTCGCTGCAAAGTTGCGGATAATATGTTTGCGGACGATCGCGACGAGGTCACCTATCTGTCCTTCAATCGGCTCTTCGAGGACAGGGTGGAGATGAACGTGACGCTGTTCGTGCGGGAGCAAGACGGCCGGTTTGCGCGGTACGACGAATCGCATACGCAGTATATCCACGAAGAGGAGACGCTTCGCAGTGCGCTCGAGGCCGCCGGATTCGAAATTCTCGCGGTCGAGGGGCACCTCGGAGAGGAAAAAACGGGGAGCGACAGATTGAATTTTCTATGCAGAAAAGCGTGATTTATAAGACATTGATCATGGACGGCGCGGTATCGCTTGCCGTTTTGGATACGACGGCGGTGGTTGAGGAGGCCATTTCCCGTCACGCGCTCACGCCCGTTGCCGCGGCGGCGTTGGGCCGTACCATGACCGCGACCGCCTATCTCTGCAGTTGGCTCAAAACGGAGGAGAGCTCGCTCTCCGTCACGGTGAAGGGCGACGGCGTGGGCGGAAAAATTTGCGTTGCGGGCGACGGTCGGCTCTTTCTGCGCGGGTTTGTCGAACACCCCGAGGCCGATCTGCCGCCCCGCGGCGACGGCAAGCTCGACGTCGGCGGATTTACCGGAAAAAACGGGACTCTGACCGTCATCCGCGACGACGGGGAAGGCATTCCCTTCGTGGGGACGACGGCGCTCGTTTCGGGGGAGATCGCGGAGGATTTTTCCGCCTATTTTCTCGAGAGCGAGCAGTTGCCCACCGCGGTTGCGCTCGGCGTCAAGATTGCGCCCGACGGCCACTGTCTGGCGGCGGGAGGCGTCTTCTTCCAGCCGCTGCCCGGGGCAAGCGAGGAAGTTTTGGCGGCCGTCGAGGCGGAGGCGCGGAAATTTGTCGCGATCTCCACGCGCTTGGAGCGGGAGGGAGCCGCGGGCGTCTTCTCCGCCTATGCGCCCGTTCGCGACGCCGTCACGCGGGAAGTCGCATTTCGCTGTCACTGTTCGCGCGGCCGCGTTGCCGATCTGATCCGTTCGCTGGGAGTGGAGGAGGCGCGCGCCATCGTCCGCGACGAGGGGCGGGTCTCCGTCTATTGTCACTATTGCAACACCACTTATGATTTTGGCGGTGAAGAAGTTGAAGCGCTCTTCGCCGCGACGGGAGAAGCATGAGGAAAGACAGCCTCCAACTGAAATTCGACGACGATTTCCTTCTCGAAAGCGCGCAAAAGCGGATGGACGGAGGGGATTATCTCGGCGCGCTCACCGTGCTCAACAAGCGGGAGCGGATGAATGTCCCGCTCGCGGACGCCTATGAGCTCTACGCCGATATCTTCGAAGCGCTCGAACTCTGGCCGCGTGCCGCCGACGCATGGTTCCGCTTTTTGGATACCTGTGCGCAAGAAGAATTTTACGAGGGCTACGAGGGCCTTGCCGTTGCTTTCATGAATATGGGCAACGAATTTCAGTCCGGTTTCTACTACCGTCTTGCCGTAGCCGAGGACGGGGGCGAGCCGGACCCGGAGATTTTCGAGCAGGAGGTCCGCGAACCCGCTTTGCATCTCGTGCACGATTCCGAGGAGAACACCTCCAGCCCCGAGATGCTCGGCGCCGGCCTCGCGCTGTTGAAGGCGGGGGAATTGGGCGCCGCCAAGGAAGTCTTTTCGGACATCCCCCCCGAGAGCAGCGACTACGCCTCGGGCGCGGGCCTTGCCGCGATGTGCTCCCTCATGATGGGGGAGGAACGGGAGGCGCAGGAGATGTGCGAGCGCCTGATGGAGGAGCACCCCGACAACGTGCAGGTCCTCACGACGTATTGCGCCGTGCTCGGCGCCTTGGAGAAGCGCGAGGAGGCGAAGGCGGTTGCGGAAAAGCTGTTTCGTCTTCCCGTCGGCGCGACCGACGATCTGTATCGGGTCGCCACGGCGCTCTGCGAAACGGGACTCCACACGGAGGCCTATGTCACGCTCGCCGAGCTGAAAAAGCGGCTCCCCTATGACGAAAATATTTTGTGGTTCTACGCCGCATCGGCATACCATGTCCGCGAGATCGACGAAGCAATTCAATCTCTTGAAACGTTGACGACGATCTATCCGCGCAAAGCCGTGGCGGAATGGTATCTCGGAAAACTGCGCGATTTTCGCGACGGCGGCGAGGAAGTCCCCATGACGTATTACTACCGTCTGCCGGAGGGGGAATACCGCAAGCTGGCCGCATATCTCTTGCAGGTGAGCCGCTCGGAGCCGGAGGAGCCGGGGGCGCTCGCGAGTTCCGCGCAATTTCGGGAGAGTTTCCATCTTGCCTTCGACGAGATGGAGGGGCACGATGA
This sequence comes from uncultured Clostridia bacterium, assembly GCA_947627565.1. Classification (GTDB taxonomy): domain Bacteria; phylum Bacillota; class Clostridia; order Christensenellales; family Borkfalkiaceae; genus Gallimonas. The sequence goes on along the minus strand of CANQWO010000004.1, from coordinate 82,411 downwards.
AAAGTTGCAGCTCCTCGCGGCCAAAGTTGCGCTGAAGAGCGGCGTCGACGCGCTGATCCGCGAAGTGTTGCTCGATTATGAGGGCGACGACGTCGTAAAGCTCGCCATTTTGCACGATCTCGTCTGCCGCAACGCGGAGGAATCCTACGGCGCCGTCATCTGCAACCTCTATCGCGAACTCTTCATTCACCGCTTGGAGATCGGCGCCCGGAAGAGCGGGGAGTTCATGACGGCCTTTGCGGACGTCTATGCGAAATTTGCCCTTCTCGGAGAGGAGAGCGAGGAAAAACTCTGCGGCGCGGCCGAGGACATGTATGCCACCCTTGCCGAGGCGGAGGCGTGGGAGCTCTTCGATGCGCGCGCGCCGCTCGCGGCCGCCATCTACCGCGAAGCGCGCCTGAAACACGGCGAGCGCACGCTCGAGGAGATCTGCAACCTGTTCGACGCGGATATTTCCGTGACGAGGCGCATACTCAATTTCATGATGTGAGGTCTACCATGGCAAAATTGATTGATTTCGACGGCCTGTTCGATGAAAAATTGGCCGAATATATGCAGCAAAATGCGGGGAAATATACCGAAAAGCAGTGGGAGAGCATCATTCCGAAGCTCTATCGCAAGTTCGGCGACACGTTCATCCCCAAGGCCGGCAATACGCCCAAAGGGTTCTATGCCGCGATGGACGACGAGGCGCTGGTGTCCTGCCTCGAGGAGCACGTCGAAACGGGCGTCCCGACCTCGGATTTTTTGTGCCGGGAGCTGGAAACGCGCCGTCCCGCCGCGCTTTTGCGCCTCCTCGGGAGCAAAAACATTGAACTTTTGACCTTTGCCGTCAACCTGCTCGGCGCCGATCCCGCCGCATTTGCCGCCTACTTCGCCATTTTGGAGGAAGAGGGCGCAGACGAAAATGTCGTGGACGCCGTCTGCGAACAGCTCAAAGCGGGCGCAGATCATGCAAAGGACCGCGCGCTCGACTGCCTGCGCCGCGGCGTGCGCGAGGAACTTATGCTCGAGATCCTCTCCGGCTGTAAGGAGCGGGACGACGCCGTTTTCGGCGTGCTTCTCCAAGCGTTCCATACGGGCGAGGACATCCCCATGCGGGCGAGTTACCTTGCGACCTACGGGGATCCGCGGGCGCTCCCTGATCTTTTGGAGGTCATCGACCGCGACGACATCAATTTCCTCGAGTACCAGGAACTGAAATACGCGATCGAGGCGCTCGGCGGCGAATACACCCGTCCGCGCGATTTCTCCGAGGACCCCTATTTCAAGGAGATGCGGTCCCAGCAAGAGGGCGCTTACGACATTATGAATTTGAAGAAATCGGACGCTTGAACGTGCGAGATGAGAAAACCCTGCGGTAGCGCAGGGTTTTCGTCATATTTTTTTTGCCGCCGACATATGGTAACAGTGCAAGCAAATTTGCGGAGGCGGTTATGAAGACATTTAATGTGTACGAAGACGTAGCGACCCGCACGGGCGGCGATATCTTCATCGGCGTCGTGGGGCCCGTTCGGACGGGCAAATCGACGTTCATCAAGAAGTTCATGGAGACACTCATCCTGCCCTCCGTGGAGGGAGCCAAGAAACAGCGGTATACCGACGAACTGCCGCAGTCGGCGGCAGGGAAGACGGTGATGACGACGGAACCGAAATTTGTCCCCGAGGAAGCGGCGGAGATCAGCGTCAAGGATGCCGTGGCGCGGGTGCGCCTCATCGACTGCGTGGGATTTCCTGTCGAGGGCGCGAGCGGCTTCGAAGAGGAGGGCGCGCCCCGTCTCGTCAAGACGCCTTGGAGCGACGTTCCCGTACCGTTCGACCAAGCCGCGGAGGAGGGCACGCGCCGCGTCGTGCGCGACCACGCCACCATCGGCATTGTCGTCACGACGGACGGATCGATCACCGGTCTTTCGCGGGAGGCCTATGAAAAAGCGGAAGAAAAAACAATTTCTGAATTGAAGGAAATCGGAAAGCCGTTCGTCATTCTGATGAATTGCATGGACCCCATGTCCGCGTTCGACCGTTCTGTTTCGCTGGAAGAGAAGTATGGCGCTCCCGTAATTCCCGTCAATTGCGAGGCGCTTGACGAAGATAAATTATCGGAAATTTTGGAAAAGATCCTCTATGAATTTCCCGTTGTCTCCATCGACGTGGATATTCCCGATTGGATGCGGATCCTCGATGCGGACAGCTCCGTCATTTCCGAACTTCTCGGCGGGATCCGCGCGGTCGCGCCCAAGATCGGCAAGCTCAGCGATTGCGCGCTGCTCGACACCATGTTCACGGAGAGCGACCGCTTAAAACCGCCCGTTTCGCTGCGCATCGACGCCGCGACGGGAGTCGCCGTCTGCCGGGTGGAGCCGCAGGAGGGGACGTTCTATCGCGTGCTCGGCGAACAGTGCGGCGAGGAGCTCGGCGACGAATTTGCGCTCATGCAATATGTCGTCCGGCTCTCGGAGGCCAAGAAGGTCTACGACCGCGTCGGCAAGGCTTTTGCCGAAGCGCAGGAATACGGCTACGGCATCGTGCCGCCCGATCCATACGAAATGAGCCTCTCCGAGCCCAAGCTCGTCAAAAAGAGCGGGCGGGTCGACGTCAACCTGCACGCGGACGCGCCCAGCTATCACATCATCCGCGTCGACGTGAGCGGGGAGGTGCATCCCGCCCTCGGCACGCGCGAGCAGAGCGAGGCGTTTGTCAAAACGCTTGCCGAGACCATGGCCGCCGAACCGGAGCGCGCGTGGAACACCAACATGTTCGGCCGCACGCTCAAGGAGATGTTGGGGGAAGAACTCACCGTGAAGAATCGCTCGATGCGGGAAAACGTACAGAGCAAAATGCGGCGGACAGTTACGCGGATCGTCAACGAGGGAAAGGGCGGGGTCATCTGTATTCTGCTGTAAAAGAAGAGCTCCCGTGCGGCAACACGCACGGGAGCTTCTGTTAATCGGCTTTTTTCATATAAGGTTCGAGCGCAAGGGCGAGCTGATCGGGACACGACGTGTTTTGGCGACAGCGGATCCCTTTCAAAAGGGGGACGACCTCATCCGGCGTCTTGCCCTCGACGAGCCTGCCGATGCCTTGCAGATTGCCGCTGCAACCCCCGATGAATTTGACGTTGTGGATCCTGTTCTCCTGATCGATATCGAAGATGATCTGTTTGGAGCAGGTGCCTTTTGTAGAATATGTGACCATAATTGTAAACCTCCGTCGGTACAAATATCTTAAGGGAAATCAATCCACCAAAGTTTCATAGACGACCGAATAGAGCTCCGATGCCTTGTCCTCCCATTTTTTATAGATGCGGCTGGCGGTCTTTTTATCCGGGACGACGAATTTGAGCTCAAGCATGGGCTGTACGGGAGCCAAGATCTTCAAAAAGACGGTATAGGATCCGTCTTTATTCTGAAAATAGTCCGACTTGCATTCCTGCCGCATGCGGAATTTCGCGCTGTTGTTCTTGACGAATTTCACGATCTCTTCCCGCACGCTGCGCGGGATGTTGATGTAAAAATTGGCAAGCGAATCCCGGCCCTCCGGCGTGATCGTATAGAGCGGATCGTCGACGCCGGGGATCTCGCAGATGAACCCGTCGGAGAGCAGTTTATGGATCAGGACGCGGCAGTCCATATAATTGATCCAATCATTGGACGACGTGCACATATCCAAGATCGTCCGCTCCGAGAGGGGGCTCTCCATCTTATCGAAGACGAAGAGCAAAATCAGTTTGTTGACCGAAGTCTCGCCTTTTATCTGCATGCAGGATCCTTTGTATTTCAAACTTCGGGAAAGATAAAGTCGCTTAAATCAATTAAGCGACCCTCTCTCTGCCCGATGACTTGCCGCGCGTGCGGCGATTGGGTTACGCCGCAAATTTCTTGAGCTTTTCAAGAAGATCCGCGCAGTCGTCGCTATAGATCTCGACGGTGAGAGGCTTGGACGTATCGAGGCTGAACAATCCGAGAATGGACTTCGCGTCGACGACATAGTGGCCGCTCTTGATGACGATTTCGTAGTCATAGCTCTGCGTGATGTTGACAAATTCTTTCACGCTGCTGGACATTTCGAGAGAGATGGTGACGGATTTCATGAGTTAGTTCCTCCCTTTGATTTCTGAAATATATAACATTATACATGAAATCTTCGGGAAAAGTCAATACTTTCCCGAAAAAATTCTTTTACATTTTTCCTTTTTGTGATATAATGACAAAAAGAAGATGTATCGACGGGGCAGTTTGCCCTTTGCGGAGGAAACTATGGAAGCACGCACCGAAAAAATCCAACGATTTCTGAGGATCCTGTCCGAACTCATGGATGGAAAATACAGCACCGCGGAGGAAAAGATCTCCGAGGCGCTGGAAGCGCTTGCGGCGAGCAACGATCTCCGCGAGCTGTTCACGGCCGTCGCCAAGGGATTCGATTACCCGGCCGTGCGCGCCGCCTGTCTGCGATTTCCCGCGTATAAGGGCGCGGCCCACGGCGCCGCGTATCTCCCTGCGGAGCGCAAAGACATCCTGGCCTTTGTATTCTGTCTCTTCATGGAGATCGACAGGGGCTCGCTTTCGCTCGGCGATTTTCTGTTGCGATATTTTTATGTGGACGGCAGCTATACCGCGGGATTTTTGCTCTTTTCCGACCGGATGGTGCGGCCGTTCGCCGAAATTCTGAAGGACTGCTTCCCCGAGGCGGCCAAGGGCGGGGATTCGCCGCTCGGCGAACTCTCGGTGCGTCTTGCCGCCGAGCCCGCGCGGCTGCAGCGCTTCGGGCTCCACGAGGAGGAACAGGCCGCGGCCGATCTGATTTTGGGCGAGCTGAAGGACGCCGTGACCCGCGGCGACGTCTCGGATATCGCCGCACTGCTCGCGGGGTATCGGTATCTGTTGCGCTATATCGGCGGAGAGGATGAGGAGAGCGCCGCGCTGTTTTCTACCGTGGCGCGTCTGTAAGGGGGACGGGACATGAAACTCAAAGAGAAGACGGTCAGAAAGAACTATCGGTTTATGGGAAAGATCATCAATGTCCGCTGCGACGATGCGGAGCTGCCCGACGGCAAGCCGTGCACGCGGGAAGTGGTCGAGCATCCGGGCGGGGCCTGCGTCTTGGCCGTGACCGGCGGAAGCGTCGTTCTGGTGCGCCAATACCGCTATGCCTACGGGGAGGAACTGTTGGAGGTCCCCGCGGGCAAGCTGGAAAAGGGGGAGGATCCCGCCGTCGCCGCGAAGCGCGAACTCGAGGAGGAGACGGGCTTGGTCGCCGACGCGCTTACGCCGATCTTCACCTTCTACCCGACGCCCGGATACAGCAACGAGAAAATTTATATCTATGAGGCGGTCGGGATCGGGGCGGGGCGCGTCCATCCCGACGCGGACGAGTTCCTCGACGTCGTGCGGCTCCCGCTCGAGGAGGCGTATGCAATGGTGGAGGACGGCCGCATCAAGGACGGCAAGACGATCGCCGCATTGCAGTATGCCAAGCTGAAGGGCCGCGGGGCGTAAGGCCCTGCACCGAACGCACATTTCACCCAAACGGAAACGATCCCCGTACAGTCCTGTACGGGGATCTCTCTACGGAATCGGATGAAAGACGTTAACCGTTACAGCCGCAGCCGCCGTTCGTGATCGAATTGAGGAGCCGAGAGAGGGTACCGTTCTTGCACAGGCAATACGCAAGCGCAACGAGGAACGGCCATCCGCAGCCCGTGAGCGCTCTCGAGTTGAGCAGGTTGGTCCCGTTTCCGAGAATGAGCGCGATGATGAGAATCCAAAGGCAGCCGTTGCCACTGAGACAGCTATTCATGTTTTTCCTCCTTCACTTGCCGCAGAGTATGTAATCCTTGGTTCTGCGGTGTTCTAACACATCATATGGTTAGAAGAGGGAAAAATGTTCGTTCATACAGTTGCCAAAACGGAAAAATCTTGTTATAATAGAGAATGGACGTCGGGATAGCGGAACGGCACGCTTGCGGCCGTATCCGTGTTCGGCGCTCCGAAATCTTTTTTCTACGGATACCCGGAAAGGGATCCGATGGAGGTACAATTTTTATGGACAAAAAGTTCTTCTCCGCGAAGAACATCGCCTATATGGCGGTGCTCCTCGCCCTTGTCATCGTCTTGCAGGCGTTCGGCGGAACGGTCTCGATCGGCGTTGTCCAGCTCAACTTTACGCTCATTCCCATCGTCTTGGGCGCCATTCTGTTCGGCCCCGCCGTGGGCGCATTGTTGGGATTTGCCTGCGGCGTCGTCGTGCTCGTCCAGGTCATCATGGGGCTCTCCCCGTTTTATGCGATCATTTGGGCCGAAAGCCCCGTTGTCACGGTGTTCACTTGCATCGTCAAGACGACGGTAGCGGGCCTATTGGCGGGATTTTTATACCGTCTCATCGCCAAGCGAAGCCAAATCGCCGCCGTGTTCGTCGCCGCGGGCATCGTGCCCATCGTCAACACGGGCCTCTTCATTCTCGGCTGTCTCTGCATGAACGGAGCCATCTCGGCCTTCCAAGGCTCCATCGAGATGGGCGGCATGAATCTTTTCGTGTTCATTGTCGTCGTGCTCGTCACATGGAACTTCTTCATTGAATTTGCCGTCAATCTCCTCGTGGCGCCCGCCATCTACCGCGTCGTCGGCGTCACCGAGAAATTTATCACCAAAAAATACGGGAAAAAGGCGGCGCCCGCGCAGCCGGAGGATCCCGCCCCGCAGGAGCAACCATGATCATCTGCATCGACGTCGGAAATACCAATATCAAGTATGCCGTCTACGACGGCGACGAGCTGAGGATCTCGTTCCGCGTGGCGACCGACCTCAAAAAGACCTCGGATGAATACGGCGCCCAACTTCTTGCCATGCTACAGGCGGCGGGGATTGCGCCCAAGGCGATCACGGGCGGCATCTTCTCCTCCGTCGTGCCCAGCCTCGACTATACCGTGGCGCACATGCTCGGCGTATACCTCGGGATCAAGCCCAAAGAGGTCGGTCCGGGTGTCAAGACGGGGCTCAAGATCATGGCGGACAACGCCAAAGAGGTGGGGGCCGACCGCGTCGTCAACAACGTCGCCGCGCTCAAAAAATACGGGGCCGGGCGGCCCATCATCATCGTCGATTTCGGAACGGCGACGACGTTCAACATCGTCGTCGACGGCGCCTTCATCGGCGGGGTCATCGCGCCCGGCATCAAGGGCTCGCTCGACAGTCTCGTGGGCGGAACGGCCAAACTTCCGCGCGTGGAGATCGAGGCGCCCAAGAGCGTCATCGCGACGAACACGGTGACAAACATGCAGGCGGGCATCGTCTTCGGATTTGCGGGGCTCGTCGAATACATTGTCAAGAAGATCAAAAAAGAGCTCAAAACCAGCGACGTTCTGACGGTCGCAACGGGCGGATTTTCCGAAATCATGGCACAGGAGACAAAGTGCATCGACGTCGTCGACAAGATGCTCACGCTCAACGGCCTGAAATATTTATATGATCTCAATTCGGAGGAAGGGAAATGAAGAAAGTGGGAGTATCCATCCTCGGACTCGGCGTTGTCGGGGGAGGAACGTATCGGATCCTGACAGAGCAGAGGGACTTCTACAAGCGGACGCAGAACGTCGATCTTATCGTGGAGAGCGTGCTCGAGCCCGACGAAGCCAAACTCGCGGCGCTCGGAGTGCCCGCCGAAAAGGTGGCGCACAATATCGCCGAGGTGGCGCTCGATCCCGACGTCAATGTCGTGGTCGAATGCATCGGTGGGATCGACGAGGCCAAGAATTATGTACTCGACGCGCTCAGTGCGGGGAAGACGGTCGTCACCTCCAACAAGGAGCTCTATGCCAAATATTCCCATGAGCTCGAGCGGGTCGCCAAGCATCACAATGCGGGGCTCTTTTTCGAGGCGAGCTGCGTGGGCGGCGTGCCCATCATCCGGACGCTCATCGACGGCCTGCAATCCAACGAGATCAATTCCATCATCGGGATCATCAACGGGACGACCAACTTCATCCTGACCGAAATGACGGAGGCGGGCAGTTCCTACGAGGAAGCGTTGGCGAGGGCGAAGGAGCTCGGCTATGCCGAGGCCGATCCCGCGGCCGACGTCGAGGGGCTGGACGCCGCCTATAAACTTTCCATCCTGTCCTCGCTTGCCTTCCACACCAAGGTCCCGTATACCAAAGTCATCCGCGAGGGGATCACGAATATCTCGAAGGAGGACATCGCGGACGGCAAAGCGCTCGGCTATGTGCTCAAACTTTTGGCGATCGGCAGGCGGACACCCGCGGGGATCGAAGTGCGCGTCCATCCCGCCTTTGTGCGGAAGGACCACCCGCTCGCCTCGGTGGGCGGCTGCAACAACGCCGTCTTTGTGCACGGGAACGCCGTGGGCGACATCATGCTCCTCGGCCGCGGCGCGGGCGCGCTTCCGACGGGCAGCGCGATCGTTTCCGACATCCTCTATGCGGCTTCGCATACCGATTTCCGTTACTCGACGTTCAAGAATACGGCCTCGCCCGATAAGGACGTCAATTTCCTCTCCGATTTCGGCGGCGCCTACTATCTGCGTCTCACCGCGGATGACGAACCGGGCGTCCTCGCGAAGATCGCGTCGATCTTCGGCAAATACAACATTTCGCTCGTGGAATTGCTTCAGCGCGGCTGCCGGGAGCCCGGCAAGGCGACCATCGTGCTCGTCACGCACGAGACGCACGAGCTGGCCGTGCAAAACGCCGTGCAAAAGCTCCGCGCGACGGGGCTCGTGCAAGTGGAATCCGTGCTCCGCGTGGCGCAATAAAGATGAAGCGCGCCGTCATTCTCATCAATCCCTACATCGTCTCGGAGCATGAGTTTTACCAGCCCCGCCGCATGGCGGAGGAACTTGCCGCCCGCGGCGTGCATGCGGAGATCGTGCCCAACCGCGGCCTGTGCAGCGTCGGGCGGGAGGGCATCCGCGAGTCGCTCACGGAAAAGTACGATTTCTGCGTCTACCTCGATAAGGACAAATACGTGCCCCGCATGCTTCAAGCGCGGGGCATGCGTCTTTTCGATCGGGCGGAGGCCGTCGAGGTCTGCGACGACAAATTCCTCACGCACATCGCATTGGCGGGCAAGGTGCCCATGCCGAAGACGGTCCCCGCGCCGCTCTGCTATAAAAAAGACGCCGAAGCGGGGGATTGGGACCCCGGCGTCGGCTATCCCGCGGTCGTGAAGGAATGTTTCGGCTCGTTCGGCGAGCAGGTCTATCTCGCCGAGGACGGCGCGGCGCTCTCGTCGCTTCGCGGCCGTTTGAAGATGCGCCCGCATCTCTATCAGGAACTGATTGCGGAGAGCGCGGGGCGGGATGTGCGCGTCATTGCGATCGGCGGGGAAGCGGTCGCCTGCATGAAGCGCGTCTCCGACGTCGATTTTCGCTCCAACATCGGTCACGGCGGCCGCGGGGAGCCCTTCGCGCAGACGGAGGAAGTGCGGAGGCTGGCCTCGACGGTCTCCTCCGTCCTCGGCCTCGATTACTGCGGGATCGACCTCCTGTTCGGCAAAGAGGGATTTTTGGTCTGCGAGGTCAATTCCAACGCCTTTTTCGGCGGCATCGAGGAGGTGACGGGTGTCAACGTAGCGGGCGCTTACGCCGCCTACATCTGCCGGGAGATCTACGGCGCCTGACAAATTTTCAAAAACGCGCGGCGGCCATATTTGGCCGCCGCGCGTGCTGCTTTACCATTCTCTCAGGATCTTTTCGAGCAGTGCGGAGACGATCTCGCCCTCCTCGATCTCGTAATCGGCGACGAGCGTTTCGATCTCATAGTGGAGCTCTCCGATCTCGGGCGGCGCGTCGCCGGGCAAACTGCAGTCGAACGTGCCGACGTCCGTATGCACGGTGTCGAACCCCTCGAATGCAAGCTCGGTGGGCTTGGACCCTGCGGGGGAGAGAAACTTCATGAGCTTGAAGTAATCGTTGACGACGGTCTCGAACGCGATCTTGCGCGATTCGCTGTCGTCCATGCCGCAATACTTCAAAAAGCCGTCGACGAGGAAGAACAGATCCATTTTCTCCTCCGGCTCGAGCTCGAAGCGCGCCGTCTTGAGCGGGACGCAGAGGGGCTCGCTCTCCTCCATGAACCGTCCGCCGTGTTGCTCGAAGTATTCGGAGATCTCGGTGACGGCGTTCATGCCGCCCTCCTTGCCGCCGATGCCGGACGCAACGGCAGGAATATCTTGAAACGCGGAAAAATGATCCTTGAGAAGCGTCATGAGCGCTTCGGGACAGCCGCCGTCCTCCTCGTGCGTAAAGATCCACACGCCGTCGGCGCGCAATTCCCGTTGGGGAAGGGCGGGATCGTACCATACGACTTCCGCGTCGTTTCCGATCATTTTTTCGGCCTCTGCGGCAAATTTTCTCTCGAGAGAAGTTTTTCCGCAGTCGCCGAGCAGAAATAAGATCTTCATGGCAGATTACCCGACGATGAGATTGACCAACCGGCCGGGGACGACCACGCACTTTTTGACCGCCTTGCCCGCGGTCCGGGCGGCGATCTCGGGGAGCGCAAGGACGAACGCCTCCACGGCGTCGCGATCGAGATCGCTGGGGATCATGGCCTTGCAGACGATCTTGCTGTTGATCTGGACGGCGTATTCCTTCTCGTCGAGGCGGAGCGCTTCGGGGTCTTCGCGGGGGAACGGCTGTTCGAGGACGAATCCCTTCCCGCCCGTCTGTTCCCACAGTTCGTCCGCAAAGTGGGGCGCGCAGGGGCCGATGAGCAGAATGAGATCCTTGGCCGCGGCCTTGAGCAGGGAGACGTTCTTATTTTCCACGCCGTCGTATTTATAGAGCGCGTTGACAAATTCCATGAGCCGCGCGACGGCGGTATTGAACGAGAACGCCTCGAGGTCCTTGGCGATGCGGGAGATGGCGAAGTTGCGCGCGTAGTCGAGCGCCTTTTCCTCGGCGCCATACGGCTCGTCGCGCTTCGCCTTGTATCCGCCGATCTTGAGCACGATCTTTTCGACCCGATCCAAAAAGCGCGCGATGGCCTTGATGCCGTCGTCGTTCCACGGGCCGCCCTCGGTATAGGAAAATCCGAACATGAGATAGAGGCGGAAGGCGTCTGCGCCGTATTCGTTCACATAGTCGTCGGGCGAGACGATATTGCCGTGGGATTTGGACATGCGGTTGCCGTCCGGCCCCAAAATGACGCCCTGGTGCACGAGCCGCTTGAAGGGTTCGTCGAAATCGAGATAGCCCATATCGCGCAGCGCCTTGGTGAAGAAGCGGGCATAGAGCAGGTGCATGCAGGCATGTTCCGCGCCGCCCACATAGGTATCGACGGGCAGCAGTCTGTCGGCCGCCGCGCGGTCAAACGGCGCCTTTTCGTTGTTGGGATCGGCATAGCGCAGATAATACCAACTGGAGCAGACGAATGTATCCAGCGTATCGGGATCGCGCTGTGCGGGCTTGCCGCAGACGGGGCAGACGGTCTCCATGAATCCCGCATGCTTGGCAAGCGGCGATTTCCCGTCGGGGCGAAATTCCACGTCGTAAGGCAGTCTGACGGGTAGATCTTTCTCGGGAACGGGCACGGCGCCGCAATTCGGGCAGTGGATGACGGGGATGGGCGCGCCCCAATAGCGCTGGCGGGAGACCAGCCAGTCGCGCAGGCGGTAGTTGATCTTTTTGCCGCCCTTGCCGAGCTTGGAGATCTGCGTCGCGATGGCGTCGCGCGCCTCCTCGCCGACGAGCCCGTCGAAGTCGAGGGAGCCCACCACGATGCCGTCTTCGCAGAAGGGGAGCGTCGTCTCGCCGCCCTGTTTCTCGATGACTTTCACGATGGGCAGGCCGTATTTTGTCGCGAACTGATAGTCGCGTTCGTCGTGCGCGGGGACGGCCATGACGGCGCCCGTGCCGTAGGATGCGAGAACATAGTCGGCGAGCCAGACGGGGACTCTGCGCCCGTTCAGGGGATTGATCGCATAGGAGCCCGTGAAGACGCCCGTCTTTTCCCGCGTCGAGGAGAGGCGTTCGATCTCGTTGGCCTTGGATGCCTCTTCGATGTAGGCCTCCACGGCGGGGAGCTGTTCGGGCGTGGCGAGTTTGCGCGCGAGGGGATGTTCGGGCGCGAGCACGACATAGGTCACGCCGAAGACGGTATCGCACCGGGTCGTATAGACGCGGATCTTGTCGCCGCTCTCGCATGGAAATTCGATTTCGCAGCCGGTGGATCTCCCGATCCAATTGCGCTGCATGTTTTTGGTCTTTTCGGGCCAATCAAGCGTATCGAGCCCGGTCAGAAGTTCCTCCGCATACTCCGTGATCTTGAAAAACCACTGCGTGAGATTTTTTCTGACGACCTGCGTGGAACAGCGTTCGCAGACGCCGTCCACGACCTGCTCGTTGGCGAGCACGGTCTGGCAGGAGGGACACCAGTTGACGGGCGCCTCCTTGCGATAGGAGAGCCCCTTCTTATAGAGCTGTAAAAACATCCACTGCGTCCACTTGTAGTAGTCCTCACCGCAGGTCTTGATCTCGGCGGACCAATCGAACATGGCGCCCATGGCCTTGAGCTGGTTCTCCATCGTGGCGATGTTCTTTTCGGTGGAATCCTTGGGATGGACGCCGGTCTTGATGGCATAATTTTCGGCGGGGAGGCCGAACGCGTCGAACCCCATGGGCTGGAAGACGTTATATCCCTGCATGCGCTTGAAGCGGGCATAGCTGTCTGCGGGGCCGTAGTTATACCAGTGCCCGACGTGCAGTTTGGCGCCCGAGGGATAGGAGAACATCTCGAGCACATAGAGCTTGGGGGCATCGGATTTTTTATCGAAGCCGTGCAGCTTTGCTTTTTCCCAGCGCTGCTGCCACTTCTTTTCTATCAGTTTCAGATCCATAAACGCGACCTCGTTCCTTCCATTTTCAACCATTTTACAACATTTCGGGGGGAAAGTCAAGCGAGAACACTATATATTCCGAAAAAGGAGAGGGAACTTCCATAAATAAAACGCCGCAGGTCGCATACAATATATACGTGGAAGAAATCACGGTTTCAGACGGGAGCGCGCGCAGCTCCTTCATCACTTACCTCTACAATGCCGTCATGGGGGATGTCCTGCGGGCAAACGGGCGCGGAGAACTGCTGTTCACGCCCGAGCGCGCCGCCATGCGCGTCCGGTTCGAGAAGGCGGGCGTCGAGGAGACCGTCCGTTCGAAGATCGCGGAGATCATCGCGATCGGCTACAAATATTCCTACCTCTCCGCACGGCTCAGGGCCTGTCTCTCCCGCCGGGAGCGAAAATTGCTGCTCGCCGCGCTCATCGCGGCGGACTATGAGGGAGACCTCGGCTTCATCCGCGCCTCGTTCGGCACGGTGACCGACTTCAGCATCGACGGCTTCTACCTCTTCCGTCTCAAGGCGCTCCGGGAGAAGTGGACGCACATCCTCGAATATATCCCGCAGGCCTTTTCGTCCGACGATCTTCTGAAATTCTGCGACTTTTTGGTGGGGGAGAGCAACCATAAGATCTATCTCAAAGGCGGCGTCGTGTTCGGCGAAAATTTTGCGCCGCTGCGGCGGAGCCGCCTCACGGGCGAGGAGGATATCGAAACGGAGATCATGCTCTCCGACGCGGGTTTTGTCTATTGTCTCGGCGACGTGGAGGAGTCGGTGGGAAAATTTCTGCAAAAATATTATGCCGAGAGGGCGATATTTTCTTGACAAATGACGGAAAACGGCGTACAATCAAACTTACTTAAAGACAAGTAGCGCCGCATGCGCTTCGCCAGAGAGGGGGCCCGTTGGCTGGAAGGCCGCCCGTCGCGCCGCGGAAAGCGAAACCGCTTTATTTTACCACAACCGAACACAAAGAGCGGCTTTGCCCACGGCAAAGCAATTAAGGTGGAACCGCGCATGACTTGCGTCCTTAAATTTCCCGAAAAGGGGTATTTAAGGGCGTTTTTTGATGGAAAAACGCAAAAATACACGGTACTATGTCAGACATATATGCGTGACATAATACTCTGCAAATAGCAAAACAGGAGGAAATTCCATGAAGATTACGCTGAAAAACGGCGACGCGCTCGCCGTGAAAGACGGGGCGACTGCGCTGGACGCCGCCGTTGCGATCTCGGAGGGGCTTGCGCGCGCGGCCGTGGCCGCCAAGGTGAGCGGCGCGCTCGTCGATCTCTCCACGCCCCTGAAAGAGGGCGATACGCTCGAGATCGTCACACTCAAAGACAAAGAAGGGCTCGAGGTCTACCGCCACACCTGCGCGCATGTGTTGGCGCAGGCGCTCAAAACGGTCTACCCGACCTGCAAACTCGCCATCGGCCCGGTCATCGAAAATGGGTTTTATTACGACGTCGATTTCAAGACGCCCATCACGATGGAGGACTTCGCGAAGATCGAAGCGGAGATGAAAAAGATCGTGAAGAGCGATCTTCCCATCGAGCGCTTTACGCTGCCGCGCGAGGAGGCGCTCGCGCTGATGGCGCAGTATCACGAGAGCTATAAGGAGGAGATCATCCGCGATCTTCCCGAAGACGCTCTGCTCTCGTTCTATAAGCAGGGCGCGTTCACCGATCTCTGCCGCGGGCCGCACCTTCCGTCCACGGGCAAGATCAAGGCGTTCAAGCTCACGTCGATCGCGGGCGCATATTGGCGCGGGGACGAGAAGAAGAAAATGCTCACCCGCATCTACGGCACGGCGTTCGCGAAGAAGGAGGAGCTCGAGGCCTATCTCGTGCAGCTCGAAGAGGCCAAGAAGCGCGACCACAACAAACTCGGCCGCGATCTCGGCATTTTTATGACGAGCGACGTGGTGGGTCAGGGCCTTCCCATCCTCATGCCCAAGGGCGCGAAAATTTTGCAGATCCTGACCAGATTCGTCGAAGACGAAGAGGCCAAGCGCGGATTCATGATCACCAAGACGCCCAACATGGCGAAATCCGATCTCTATAAGATCTCCGGCCACTGGTCGCATTACCGCGACAAGATGTTCATCCTCGGCGACATCGACGAAACCGGCGAACCCGTCGATAAGGGGGAGGAGATCATGGCGCTCCGTCCCATGACCTGCCCGTTCCAATACCAAATCTATAAGAACGGCCTCAAATCCTACCGCGATCTTCCCTGTCGCTATTCCGAAACGGCGACGGAGTTCCGCAAAGAGGCCTCGGGCGAGATGCACGGGCTCATCCGCGTGCGGCAGTTCACGCTCTCCGACGGCCACATCATCTGTACCAAGGAACAGGTCGAGGGGGAATTTAAGCGCTGTTTGGATCTCTCCTACTATATCCTCGACTGCCTCGGCATGCGCAACGACGTCACGTTCCGTTTCTCCAAGCGCAAAAAGGGCTCGGATAAATATATCGACGACGATGAGGCGTGGGACAACACCGAAGCCATGATGAAGGTCATTCTCGACGATCTCGGGCTCGATTATGTCGAAGCCGTCGACGAGGCGGCGTTCTACGGCCCCAAGCTCGACGTGCAGATCAAGAACGTGTTCGGCAAGGAGGATACGCTGATCACCATTCAGATCGACTTCGCGGCGGGCCATTCGTTCGGCATGGAATACGTCGACGCGGACGGCGTCAAGAAGACGCCCTACGTCATCCACAGGAGTTCCATCGGCTGCTACGAGCGCACGCTGGCCTTCCTGATCGAAAAGTACGCCGGGGCGTTCCCGCTGTGGTTTGCGCCGGTACAGGTCAAAGTCCTTCCCATCACCGACCGCGCCGCGGACTATGCCAACGCGCTCGTGGCGTCGCTCGCGGAGCGCGGGATCCGCGCGGAAGCCGATCTCCGCAATGAAAAGATCGGGAGAAAGATCCTCGACGCCGAGAACGAAAAGGTGCCCTATAAGCTCGTTGTCGGCGACAAGGAGACGGAGGAGGGCTCGGTGTCCGTGAGAAGGCGGGGCGCCGGCGACATCGGCTCGATGAAGAAGGAGGACTTCTTCGCGCTGTGCAAGAAAGAGAGCGACGAAAAAGTCATCTTCTGAGAAGCCGTCGCGCCGCGGAAATTTTTTCCGCAAAATCCCCATAAAAACGTTTGACAAGCGGGCGAAAAGGTGATATTCTATAACGGTAAAGCAGAGGCCAACCCTTCTCCCCGCGATCGCAAACGTTTGCGACGGGTCAAGAAACGTAAAAAAGCGCATGGTATGCGCTGATTTCGGCGGGTTGCAATTCTGCAACCCGTCATTTATTGTTGGAGGAATATGGCAGCAAAAAATCAACATCAGTTGAACGGTGAGATCCGCGACCGCGAGATCCGCGTGATCTCGTCTTCGGGGGAAATGCTCGGCGTGATGTCTCCCCGTGAAGCGATCAGGCTTGCGGAAGAGGAAGATCTCGATCTCGTGAAGATCTCCCCGAACGCGATCCCGCCAGTGTGCAAGATCATGGACTACGGCAAATTCAAGTTCGAACAGGCAAAGAAGGCCAAGGAGAACAAGCAGAAGGTCGTAGAACTCAAGGAAGTCCAGCTCTCCATGACCATCGACGTGGGCGATCTCAACGTCAAGGCCAAGCAGGCGACGAAGTTTTTGGAGCAGGGCAACAAGGTGAAGGTCACGATCCGTCTCCGCGGCAGACAGATGGCGCACGCCAATCTCGCCAAGGACGTGATCATGAATTTTTACGGATCGCTCAAAGAAATTGCAGTCATTGAAAAGCCGCTCAACATGGAGGGCCGCAATCTCATCCTGATTTTGGGCCCCGTCAAGAAATAATTTCAGTAAAACATCAATTGGAGGATAAAGCAATGCCGAAACAGAAATCGCACAGCGGTTCCAAAAAGCGCTTTTGGCTCACGGCCACCGGGAAGGTCAACAGACCTCACGGCGGCAAGAACCACAAGGCGGAAACCAAGAACAGAAAGAGAAAGAGAAATCTTCGTCAGACGACGCTCGTCTCCTCGACGCAGGAGAACACCGTCAAGCGGATGATTC
The DNA here is from genome assembly GCA_947627565.1 of uncultured Clostridia bacterium. Taxonomy (GTDB): domain Bacteria; phylum Bacillota; class Clostridia; order Christensenellales; family Borkfalkiaceae; genus Gallimonas. Next base: position 65,498 of record CANQWO010000004.1, on the reverse strand, counting down.
CGTACAAGGACTAACGGGAGGAACAGACAGGTATGCGTATCAAGAGAGCCGTCAACGCAGTCAAAAAACGCAGAAAGATCTTCAAGCTCGCCAAGGGCTATTTCGGTTGCAAGAGCAAGAATTACCGCATTGCCCGGCAGGCGGTGATGAAGTCGCTCAACTATGCCTATGTCGGCAGAAAGAGAAGAAAGCGCGATATGCGCAATCTTTGGATCGCGCGCATCAACGCGGGCGCCCGCCTCAACGGGCTGTCCTATTCCAAATTTATGCACGGGCTCAAGGTCGCCGGGATCGAACTCAACCGGAAAGTCCTCGCCGATCTTGCCGTCAACGACGCGCCCGCTTTTGCCGCACTCTGCGAGAAGGCCAAAGCCGCGCTGTAAGAAACAAAGCCTTTGCATAAAAGGCTTTTTTCATCTATGGTCATCGTATCCAAACAGAATCCCGTCGTAAAGGAGCTCGCTTCGCTCAAAGAGAAGAAGGGCAGGAGGGAGCGGGGGACTTTTCTCGTCGAGGGCGACAAGATGTTCCTCGAATGCATGGAGAGCGGCATGGAGATCGTGCGCGTCGCCCTGCTCGTGACGGAGGAGCGCGCCGCATTCGCCCAAACGTCCTTTTTCAAAGACCGCCTCGATCCCGCCTCGCTCGTATGGCTTGGGGAGGACGCCTTCAAGGCCGTGTGCGACGAAAAGACGCCGCAGGGCGTCGTCGCGGAGGTAAAGATCCCCAAGGCCGCACCCGCGCCGCCCCAAGGCCGCTGTTTGCTGCTCGACGGCGTCTCCGATCCCGCCAACGTGGGCGCGATCATCCGGACGGCCGCCGCGGCGGGCTACCGCGAGATCTATCTCGCCGATTGCGCCGACCCGTACTCTCCCAAGAGTGTGCGCGCTTCGATGTCGGGCGTATTCTACTGCAAACTCATGCGCGGGACGGCGGGCGAGATCTTGTCTGCGCTCGAGGGCGTGCCCCTCATCGCGGCGGATATGGACGGTGAGAATGTCTTCACGTTCGTGCCGCCCGAAAAACACTGTATCTGCATCGGGAACGAGGGGAACGGCCTCTCGGACGCGGTGCGCGGGAGGGCGGACCGCACGGTCGGCATTCCCATGCAAGACCCCGTGGAGAGCCTCAATGCGGCAGTCTCGGCCGGGATCATGATGTATCTTTTGGGGTACGCGAAGAAATAAAGGAGGAATGATATGTCCGGACACAGCAAATGGCATAACATACAGGCAAAGAAGGGCAAGGCGGACGCCGCGCGCGGTCGCCTCTTCACCAAGATCGGCAGGGAGATCGCCGTCGCGGCAAAGGGGAATCCCAACCCCGCGACCAACTCCAAACTTGCCGACGTCGTCGCCAAGGCCAAGGCGGCGAACATGCCCAACGACAACATCGAGCGCTCCATCAAGCGGGCGGCGGGCGAACTCGGCGACCGCGACTTCAAGGAGCTCACCTACGAGGGCTACGGCGTCGGCGGGGCGGCGGTCATCATTACCACGCTGACGGACAACAACAACCGCACGGCGGGGGATGTGCGCGCCATCATGTCGAAGTGCGGCGGATCTTTGGGCACGACGGGCTCCGTCTCCTATATGTTCGAAAACAAGGGTCTCATCGTCGTCGAGGCCAAGCCGGGGCTCTCGGAGGACGAAGTCACCGAGCTCGCCATCGAGGCGGGCGCCGACGACGTCGTTCCCGTGGAGGACGCCTTCGAGATCTACACCTCCGTCGCGGCCTTCTCCGAGGCGAGAAAATATCTCGAGGAGAAGGGCATGACCTTCCTGCAGGCCGAACTCACGATGATTCCGCAGAACAAGATCACGCTCGAGGGCGAGAAGCTCGAAATGTTCCTGAAGATGCTCGATAAACTCGAGGAAAACGACGACGTGCAAGACGTCTATCACAACGTCGATCTTCCCGAAGACGACGAAGAGGAGTAAAATCCCCAAAATTGCAACACGGCCCCCATTTCATATGGAAATGCGGGCCGTTTTCATCGAAATAGAAGCTCGGACGTCGCAGTGCATCCGGGCTTTTGCGATATCCCGTGCTGTTTTTGCGCAGGATATTTTTTATCCAAAGGTTATCCTGCGATTTTTACTTTTCGAGCAATTCGCGGTCGAAGAGCTCCTCGATATTTACATTGAATACCTTTGCGATCGCGTAAAGTTCGATGTCTGTAACAGTTCGCGAATAGTCCTCTATGCGCGAGATCGATCCACGGCAAATATATACGGCGTAAAGTTCAAGTTGATTTGAAAGTTTTTGCTGGCTCATTTTCAATTTTTTTCTGATGCACGCCACATTACTGCCGATGAGGTTCATTTTGGGTCCGTCTATAATTCTCGCCATAAATTTTTTCTCCTTTCTGCTTATTTTTGTCTTGACATAAGACAATTAGTATGATATACTTTCAAAAAACAAATATTGTCCTGTCATAGGACAATATCAAAAAGGAGAAAAAAATGAAAAGATTCAAGTACTTCAAGGCATTGTTGGTCGTTCCTCTCTTGTCGCTTTGCTTATCGGTTGCCGCGTGCGGCGGCGGTAAAAACCCGGCGGAAGTGGCGGGAGAAAGCGTAACTCCGGAGATTTGGAAGAGCGCGTTCTCTTATGTTCTCGATGGGCTTGCGCTTTCCGATGAAGCTGTCTCTTTTTCCGTAAAGGCCGAGGAGACCTATTTGAAAAAGGGCAAATCCATTGCATGCAACCTTCAAGTAAACGGCAATGCGATTTACCTTGAGGAGACGACAGGAGAATCCACGCTCTATTTGTATGCGGATGAACAAGACGGGATAAAGACGCAATTCACTTCCGAAGACAGCAAGGAGTGGAAGAGCAAAAGAGGACACGATAATAGCGTTTCGGATGTTTGGAAATCGCTTACACAATATGCTACACGTGTCAGCACGTCCATGCTTCCGTATAACGAGGAAAGCGGCATGTACGAGTCCATTGTTACGGACATGCTGATCTCTGCCAATGTCAAAATTAAATTTAAGAATGAGAAGATAGTTTATGCCACCGTGCAGTCCGAATATCTCGACGCAAAATATTCCTTTACGGATTATGGCAAAACAAAAATTTCACAGTCGAGGCCGGTAGTCCAAAAAACAAAATTGGAGGAGGCCTACGATGCCGTTTATGCAGTATATGGCAATAGTATGTACTACAAGATGGGGGAAGACAACTCGTATATTTCGGTTGACACGAATCCGGTGGATTCAAAGAATTTTTATTCAGCAGAAGCTATAGAGATTGTCAAGATGTTGAATGAAGAGCTTGGATTACCGGGATACGTTTATCAAGCGATGATACAAACTACCGCGCTTCAAGGGAAACAGACCGCGTCCGCAAACGGGATCACCGCCACTTGGACGTATCATCCCAATAACGGGTTGGAAATTATGTACTTTGCAGGATAAGCAGCATTTTGAAAGGGAAGGAGATTTGTTGCTCCCTTTATACATCAAAAAATATCCCACGCTGTTTTTGCGTGGGATATTTTTTGAGAAACGTATCGGCTTCGATTTTTTACTTTTTTCTTCCGAGTTCGGCAATGGCGACATTGAGAAAATATTCGGCCGTCGAACTTTTGCGGATGATCTCTTTCGCGCCTTCCGGCGTGCACCAACGCGTTTCGGAGATCTCCTCGTTCAAGACGATCTCGCCGTCGTCGCATGTGACCAAAAAGCCGAGCATGAGGATATCCTTGGCTGCGTGATACCGCGAGCAGAGATACTTCCATTTTACGGCATTGAGCGCAGTTTCCTCCTTCAGTTCGCGCGGGATGGTCTTTTCCGCATTTTCCCCTTTCTTGATATAGCCCGCAATCAGCTTATAGTCGTTGTCTCCGACATGTTTGGCGAGCAGAATCTGATTATCCGAACGACGTACAACGACCATGGAAACCGCTACGGGGAAGAAAGGGAATTTGAATTTTCCGCACTTGGGGCAGTAGGGGACAAGCCCCTCGTTTTCCAAGACGCGGAGCGTGAGTTTTTCACCGCAATCCCTGCAAAACATAATTCCCTCCTCGTAAAGATTTCTCCTATTATACAGCAATTGACCCTGTTTGTCAACTTATTTTTGTGAATAAAATGCAAAAAATGTTATTAATTGTAATATAGCGCATGCCGATTGCCGGTTTCAACGCGGCTTTTTGCGGGCAATGTCTATTTTGTTCCGATTCGGCCCGAAAAATGCCGAAAGGGGGGCGCGTATCCTTGACAAACGCGAGAAAATATTCTATAATAATATGTAATTTTGTTTCGGGCGAAAAGTCGGATTTTCCGCCCGGATCATAAGGAGAAAGGCAATGCTTACTTCCATTTGCGGGATTAACTGGGGCGATGAAGGCAAGGGAAAAATGGTCGATTTCCTCTCGGCGGACTACGATATCGTATGCCGCTATCAGGGGGGGAACAATGCGGGCCACACCGTCATCAACGAGCGCGGCAAGTTTATTCTCAATCTTTTGCCCTCCGGCATTCTCCGCGAAAACATCGTCAACGTGCTCGGCATGGGCATGGTCGTCGACATCAAACATTTGAGCGAAGAGATGGCGCGTCTGCGGGAGAAGGGCGTAAAGATCACGCCCGCCAATCTCAAGATCAGCGACCGCGCCGAGATCACGATGCCCTATCATGTGCTCTTGGATTGTCTGGAAGAGGACCGCTTGGCCGGGAAGAAATTCGGCTCGACGCGCCGTGGGATCGCGCCCGTCTATGCCGACCGTTTCATGAAAAAGGGCTTCCGGATGGGGGAACTGCTGCATCCGGAAGCGCTCTATGCCCGCGCCAAGGAGATCGTGGAATGGAAGAACCTCACGATCGCGGGCGGCTACGGTCATGCGCCCGTCACGGTCGATGAGATGATCGCCTATTTCAAGCAATACGGCGAACCGCTCAGGGAATACATCTGCGATACCGGGCTCTATCTCAACGAAGCGCACAAAGCGGGGAAGCGGATCATGTTCGAGGCCCAGCTCGGCGCATTGCGCGACATCGACTACGGCATCTGGCCGTACACCTCTTCTTCTCTCACGATCGCGGCCTATGCGCCCATCGGCGCGGGCGTCCCCAATCTGAAATTGGATAAGTCCGTCGGCATCATGAAGGCCTATTCGACGTGCGTGGGCGAGGGGCCGTTCGTCTCGGAATATTTCGGTGAAAAGGCCGAAAAACTTCGCGCGGCGGGCGGGGAATACGGCGCCGCCACGGGCCGTCCGAGGAGAGTGGGGCCGTTCGACGTCGTCGCGTCCTCCTATGGCGTGCGCTGCCAGGGCGCGGACGAGATCGCGCTCACCAAACTCGACATCCTCTCGATCTACGACGAGATCGAAGTCTGTACGGCCTATGAGCTCGACGGAAAGCGCATCCGGGAATTTCCATTCCCCGATCTTTTGGAGAAATGCAAGCCGGTTTATGAGAAAGTCAAGGGCTGGCATACGGATATTTCGCAGTGCAGAAAGAAGGCGGATCTCCCCAAGGAGGCGCTGGATTACATTGCGTTTATCGAGCAAGCGTGCAATTGCAAGATCAAGTATGTTGCGGTCGGACCCGCGCGCGACGCGGTCATCTGCCTATAACCAAGCCGCGGCGTGCGTTGAAAAAGCGGCCGCATCCATGAGGAAATTATGAGAACATTTTATAAATATCAGGGGATCGGAAACGACTATATCTACTTCGATTGCTTCGAGGAGCGGTTGCCTACGCCGCAAAAACTCGCAAAAATTCTCTCCGAGCGGCGTTTTTCCGTCGGCGGAGACGGGATCGTGCTGATTTTGCCGAGCAAAGTCGCCGACGCGCGCATGCGCATGTTCAATGCCGACGGCAGCGAGGGAAAGATGTGCGGGAACGCGATCCGCTGCGTCGCGAAATATCTCTATGATATCCGGGGCGTCGGCAAGAGATCGCTCACGATAGAGACCAAGTCGGGGATCAAGTCGGTCTATGTCCACACCAAGCGCAGATCGGGCGAATCCTATGCGTGCACGGTGGATATGGGCGCGCCCGTTTTGCGGCCCGCGCGGATCCCCGCCCTGTTCGAAGGGGAGGCGGTCGTCGATCATCCGCTCATCGTGGGGGATACGACCTACCGCGTCACCTGCGTTTCCATGGGCAATCCGCACTGCGTCGTCTTCGGGGAGGACCCCGCGGGGCTCGATCTCGAAAAAATCGGTCCGCAATTTGAAAACCATCCCGCATTTCCGCAGCGCGTGAACACCGAATTTGTTCAGCTCGTCGGCAAAAACGAGCTCAAAATGCGGGTCTACGAGCGCGGCAGCGGCGAGACGTGGGCATGCGGCACGGGGGCCTGCGCGGCGGCGGTCGCGGCGGTATTGAACGGGCTCGCCGAACAGGACGCGGAGATCACGGTGCACCTCAAGGGTGGCGATCTCACCGTCGTCTACACCGGCGAGACGGTCCTCATGAAGGGCCCCGCAACGTTTGCATTCAAGGGCGAAGTGGAAATCGAAGCGTAAACGAATCAAGCGAGGAAAGAATGGCGAAGTATATTTTTGTAACGGGCGGCGTTGTTTCGGGGCTCGGGAAGGGCATCACGGCCGCTTCTCTCGGGCGTCTACTCAAGATGCGCGGCTATAAAGTCGCTTCGCAAAAGCTCGATCCCTATATCAACATCGACCCCGGCACGATGAGTCCGTATCAGCACGGGGAAGTCTTCGTCACGGAAGACGGCGCCGAGACCGACCTCGATCTCGGGCACTACGAGCGCTTCATCGACGAGGACCTCAACAAATTCTCCAACCTCACGACGGGGAAAGTCTATTGGAACGTGCTCAACAAGGAGCGCGCGGGGGAATACCTCGGGCAGACCGTCCAGGTCATTCCGCACATCACCAACGAGATCAAGTCGTTTATTTACCAAGTCGGCAAGACGACGGGCGCCGACATCGTGATCACGGAGATCGGCGGCACCACGGGCGACATCGAGAGCCAACCCTTCCTCGAAGCCATCCGTCAGGTCGCCCGCGAAGTGGGCAGGGAAAATTGCTGCTTCATCCATGTCACGCTCGTCCCGTACATCTCCGGCTCCTGCGAATTTAAGAGCAAGCCGACCCAGCATTCCGTCAAAGAATTGCAGGGGATGGGCATCTTCCCCGACATCATCGTCGCCCGCGTCGACGAGCCGATGCCCGAGTCCATACGGGAAAAGATCGCCATGTTCTGCAACGTCGCGCCGGAGTGCTGCATCGAGAACCTCACGGTGCCCGTGCTCTATGAGGCGCCCATGATGCTCGAAAAGAGCGACCTCTCGACCATCGTCTGCAAGATCCTTCACCTCGACCCGCATGTCATCGACCTCACGGAGTGGGAGGAGATGCTAGCCCGCATCCATGCGCGCAACAAGACGGTCAAGATCGCTCTCTGCGGGAAATATGTCCAGCTTCACGACGCCTATCTCTCCGTTGCGGAGGCGCTGGCGCACGGCGGCTATGAGACGGGCGCCAAAGTGGAGATCGAATGGGTCGACACGGAGAAACTCAGCAAGGAAAATATCGCGGAGGCGCTCTGCGGCGCAGACGGCGTGATCATTCCCGGCGGCTTCGGCGTGCGCGGGATCGAAGGGAAAATTTTGGCCTGCCGGTATGCCCGCGAGCACAACATTCCGTATTTTGGGATCTGTCTCGGCATGCAGGTGGCCGTGATCGAATATGCAAGAAACGTTCTGGGGATCTCCGACGCCAATTCTTCGGAGTTTTTCCCCGAGGGAAAACATTCCGTCATCGACCTCATGCCCGACCAATACGGTGTGAAGATGGGGGGGACGATGCGCCTCGGCGCCTATCCCTGCGTCGTGACGGGCAGACAAATGAAGGCGGCATACGGCAAGGAGCTCATCCGGGAACGTCACCGCCATCGTTTCGAATTTAACAACGACTACCGCAAACAATTCGAGGCGGCGGGCATGACGATCGCGGGGACCTCTCCCGACGGCACGCTGTGCGAGGCCGTGGAGCTCGATTCCCACGACTTCTTTATCGGGGTCCAATTCCATCCGGAATTTAAGTCGCGGCCCAACGCCGCCCATCCGCTCTTCCGCGAATTTATCGCCGCTTCCGTCCGCTATCATCAAAAAAAGCTATGAAAATCAACCGTAATTTTCTCGATCTCAAGGAGTCCTACCTCTTCGCGACGGTCGGCTCCAAATTTACAGCCTATCAGAAGGCACACCCCGAAAAGAAGGTCATCAAGCTCTCCATCGGGGACGTCACGCGCCCGCTCGCGCCCTGCGTCATTCAGGCGATGCACCGTGCGGTGGAGGACCTCGCCCATGCCGAGACGTTCAAGGGCTACGGTCCCGATGCGACTTGCTACGGCTACGAATCGCTTATCCGGTCCATCGAGGGGAGCTATGCGCGCAAGGGCGTGACGCTCACGGACAGGGAAATTTTCATTTCGGACGGCGCAAAGTCCGATCTCTCCAACATTCTCGACCTGTTCTCTGCGGAGAACGTCGTGCTCGTGCCCGATCCCGTCTATCCCGTCTATGTGGATACCAACATCATGGCGGGGCGCAAGATCGTCTATGCCGACGCGACGGAGGAGAACGGATTTCTTCCCATGCCCGACGAGGGCGTCTCCGCCGACATCATCTACATCTGTTCCCCCAACAACCCGACGGGCGCCGCATACGACCGCGTGGGTCTCAAGGCTTGGGTGGATTACGCCAATCGCCACGGCGCCGTCATTCTGTACGACGCCGCCTATGAGTATTTCATCTGCGATCCTGCGCTTCCCCGCTCCATCTATGAGATCGAAGGCGCGAAGACGTGCGCCATCGAGTTCTGTTCCTATTCCAAGACGGCGGGATTTACGGGCGTCCGCTGCGGCTATACGATCGTGCCCGCGGAGCTCGAACGGGAAGGGGTTCCGCTTGCGAAACTCTGGGCAAGGCGGCAATCGACGAAGTTCAACGGCGTCTCGTATGTGACGCAGATGGGGGCGGCGGCCGTGTTTACGGAAGACGGCGAGCGCGAGGTCAGGCAAAATCTCGAGTATTACCGCTCCAATGCGCGCCGCATCGCGTCCACGCTCGACGAGCTCGGGATCTATTATACGGGCGGCAAAAATTCGCCCTACATCTGGATGAAATGTCCCGGCGGCAGGACGAGCTGGGAGTTTTTCGATTGGCTTTTGGAGGAGGCGAACGTCGTCGGGACGCCGGGAAGCGGTTTCGGCAAAAACGGCGAGGGATTCTTCCGTCTTACGGCATTCGGTTCGGCTGAAAATACGGCCGAGGCATGCCGCCGATTAAAAAAATTACTTGGGTAACATCATGAAAAACCAACGGAAAGCAGGCGTTCTGGTCCATATTTCCTCTCTTCCGGGAGATTACGGGATCGGTTCGCTCGGAAAGCAAGCCTATTATTTCGCAAAAGAATTGGCGAAGTGCGGCGTCGGCTATTGGCAGATTTTGCCCCTTGTGCAGACCGGCTACGGCGATTCTCCCTACCAGTCCGTCTCGTGCGATTCGGGCAATCCCTATTTGATCGATCTGGATCAACTCGGCGAAGCGGGGCTCCTCACCAAGAAGGAGCTGGCCGAGCTCCGCAATCTCTATAAAAAGACGGAGGGCGTCGACTACGCCGCGCTCTACAGCGAGCGCTTCACGACGCTCCGCACCGCATTTTCCCGTTTCCCCTTTGAAAACGAGGAGTTCCGCGCCTATGTCAAGAGCGGCGTATCGGAAGAATATGCGCTGTTCATGACGGCCAAGACCGTCTTCGGCGGCACTTTTTCCGATTGGGACGAGCCGTTGAAACATCACGATGCAGACGCCGTGGAGAAACTTCGCACGGATTTTCACGAAGAGTATCTCTTTTGGCAATTTGTGCAATACATGTTCCATACGCAGTGGACAGCGCTGAAATCCTATTGCAACGCGCTCGGGATCTCCGTCATCGGAGATATCCCGCTGTATGTCGCCTACGACAGCGCGGACGTCTGGGCGCATCCGTCGCTCTTCAAACTGGACGAGGCGCTGAAACCGGCGAAAGTCGCGGGCGTTCCGCCCGATTATTTCTCGGAAAAGGGCCAGCTTTGGGGAAATCCCGTCTACGATTGGCCCGCGCACGCGGCCGAACAGTATGCGTGGTGGACAAACCGTCTCAATACGGCGCTCTCCACATACGACGTCGTGCGCATCGACCATTTCCGCGGGATCGACAGATATTATGAGATCGACGCCGACGCCGAGGACGCGACCGCGGGCGTTTGGGTCAAGGGCCCGGGCGAACAGCTCTTTGCGCGGATCGGCAGCAGGGAAAACATCATTGCCGAAGATCTCGGGACCATCGACGACGGCGTCCGCAACCTGCTTCGAAAGACGGGCTTCCCCGGCATGAAAGTCCTGCTCTTTGCGTTCGACGGCAACGAGAATAACGAATATCTGCCCAAAAATATTCAGGAGAACAGCGTCGTCTATACGGGCACGCATGACAACGACACGGTAAAGGGATTTTTCGACGGGCTCCCGGCGGAGACGTTTATCCTATACCGTTCCCGCGTTGCGGCCGCGCTAGAAGAGGCGCGCATCCGCGTCGAATTGGGCGCGCACGGCGAGGGCCTTCCAGAGGACTTCATCCGTTTGGCGTTCGCGTCCGCGGCCAGGATCGCCGTCGTTCCCATGCAGGACGTTCTCGCCCTCGGCAACGAGGCCCGCATGAATGTGCCCGGAACGGACGCCGGCAATTGGCGGTTCCATATGAAAAAGATGCCCTCGGCGCATGCCATGGGGCGTTTGAAAAAATTGATAAAAATCTATCGGAGGTAACATTATGGCAAAAAAGACAGGGTTTTGGGCCGAATTTAAGGCGTTTATCACGCGCGGAAACGTGCTGGATATGGCCGTCGGCATCATCATCGGCGGTGCGTTTACGGCGATCGTCACTGCGCTCACCAATCAGATCCTGATGCCCGTCATCAACTCGGTCCTGTTCCTGATCACGGGTGGCAGAGGATTGGAGAATATTTATACCTATCTCCACAAGGCGTTTGTGCTGAATGAAGCGGGGGTCGCGACGGCGGAGATCGACCTCGCCAATTCCATCTATATCGACTGGGGCGCATTCCTCACCGCGATCTTGAATTTCATTCTCATTGCGCTCGTGCTCTTCCTGATCGTCCGCACGATCAATAAGGTCCGTGCCAAGGCGGAAGAGCTTAAGGCGAAGAAGGAAGAAGAGGACGCGACCGCGGAAGCCGCAAACGAGCCTGCTCCCGCTCCGGAGCCCGCTCCCGAGCCCGTGCCCGCCGCTCCCACGACGGAGGAACTTTTGGCCGAGATCCGCGACCTTCTGAAAGACAAGCAAGAATAACGCACAGAACTTTGAAAGCCGTCCCGAGAGGGCGGCTTTTTCCTGCCTTTCTCGGCTCCGAGCCGGGCAGATTTGCTTGTCGGGCAACGGCGCATCTCTTGGCCGCGCCTGCGTTTTTCCTCGGTCAATTTCTTGTCACAAAAATTCCGCCCTTGGGATACAATGATATGTATGCGCATCTGTTTTATCACGAGCGGCGGCCTTGAGGAATATGCCGCAAACTTTGCCGAAGAGGGGGCCGACGTCGTCGTATTTTCCTTTCAGGCGCTCGGAGAAGTGAGCTACGAGCGCGAACTCAAAGGGGAGACCAGCCTGTTTGAGGATGTCGCGCTCCTGTCGAAGGAGACGGGCGGCGTTGTCGTCTGCGGCTGTTATACCGATGCCCGCGGCATGCGCCGAAAGTCCGTCGTCGTCGCGGAGAAGGGGAAGATCTTGGGCGTCTCGGATATGGTCAACCGAATCGACGCAGGGGAATACCGTGCGGGCGCGGGTGTCAAGATCTTCGATACCGGCGCCGGGAAGCTCGGGATCATCGTCGCCGAAGACCTGTATTTTCCCCGCGTTGCGGAGACGCTGTCGGTTTGCGGGGCCGAGCTCGCCGTATGCGTGTATGAACAGCTCGAAGGCGGCCTCGAACAGGCGCTCATGCGCGCGCAGGCCTTTTGCTTCGGCGTGCCGATGTGCATTTGCGCATACGGCTATGCGCAGGCGGCCGACATCGGCGGGAAACTGCGCTTTGCGTCGGCGGAAAATGCCTGCGTCTACGATTTTGAGCGGGAGCAGGAATATCATTTGGTCGAAACGCGTCAACGCGGCTTCTACCGCCGCAAAAAGACGGGTTTTTGAATAGAACAATAGAAAAACTCCCCGCCTCGGAAGGCGGGGAGGACGTTTATTTGAGCTCTCTGGAACAGGCGACGGCGAGTGCGCCGGGCCCGATGTGGCAGGAGACGGAGAGAGACAGCGGGTCTGCAAACGTCACTTTGCACCGCGGGAATGCGGCGGCGAGTTCCTCATGGAACAATGCGGCCTCTTCGTAGTTTGCCGTATGCGCCACGGCGACCGTCATTTCGCCTGCCTCGACGTAGGCCTTGAAGCGCGTCTCGAGGTCGCTCCTGATCGCGGCGACCATGACGTCCTTCGCCTGTTTTAAGGTATGCACTTTCTTGAAGGCGTCGAGTTTTTCGCCCTGGATCTGCAGGACGGGCTTGATGCGGAGAAGGGTGCCGACGAGCGCGGCGGCGGGCGTCAGTCTGCCGCCCTTTTTGAGATATTTGAGCGTGTCCAAAGAAATATAAATGCTGCTGTCGAATTTCGTCCGCAAGAGGATCTCTTTGATCTCGGCCGCCGATTTCCCCTGATTTTTGAGGGTGATGGCGTCGAACACGCTCTGTTTCTGCGTGATGGAGATGCGCTGGTTGTCGACGACATGCACGCGTCCCTGATACTGTTTGGAAAGATTTTCGGCCGTATGGCAGGATTCGGAAAGGCCGCTCGACATGGGGATGTGCACGATCTCGCTTCCATCCTTGAGGAGGGATTCCCACAGTTCCGTCACGCTTGAGACGGAGGGCTGCGAAGTGGACACATTGGCATCCGCTTTCAGATGCTCGTAAAACTGCGATTGGGTGAGGCTGATATCCTCGAAATACTCTTCACCGTCGATCAGGAAAGGCATCGGGATGACGGAGATTCCCAGTTTCTCCGCTTCCTTTTGGGTAATGCCGCTGTTCGAGTCGGTGACGATTTTGACGTTCGCCATAAGACTCTCCATGAAATTGTCAATTTTCTATACATTATACTCTCCGCGCATGCCGATGTCAAGGAATTGGAAGTTGAATTTCGAACTTTTTATGTATGTCCCGCGTTGACAAATCCTGTTTGTTTGTATATAATGAAGATATTCTTTCAGAGAATTGCGGAGTACTTATGGGCTATCCGATTTTGGAGAGGGAGCAACTCAATCCAACCGTCATACGGCTCAGGATCGCGGCGCCGCTGGTCGCCGGGAGGGCGCAGGCGGGGCAGTTTGTCATCTTGCGCGCCAACGCGGCGAGCGAACGCATCCCGCTCACCATTGCCGATCACGACGGCGAAACGGTAGACGTCATCTTCCAGACGGTCGGTGCGTCTACGATGGCGCTCGCGGAAAAAAATGCGGGCGAAGAGATCCACGACATCGCGGGCCCGCTCGGCAGGCCGACGGCGCTCGACGGGCTCCGGAAAGTTGCGGTCGTGGGCGGCGGAGTGGGGTGCGCCATCGCGCTTCCCGTAGCCAAGGCGCTTCGGGCGCGGGGCGCGGACGTCACCTCCGTGATCGGTTTCCGCAGCCGGGAATCGGTGATCCTCGAAAAGCTATTTTCCGCCTGTTCGAACCGCCTCTTTCTCACGACCGACGACGGCAGCGCGGGCGAAAAGGGGAACGTGTGTCTTCCGCTCGGCCGGCTGTTGGAGGCGGAGACCTTCGACGCCGTCTTTGTCGTCGGGCCGCTTGTCATGATGAAGTACGCGGCGGAGACGACGCGTCCCTACGGGGTCAAAACGGTCGCCAGTATGAATCCCATCATGATTGACGGCACGGGGATGTGCGGGTGCTGCCGGATCCGCGTCGGCGGGGAAGTCAAGTTTGCCTGTGTGGACGGCCCCGATTTCGACGCGCACCTCGTCGATTTCGACGACGCCATGCGGCGCCTCAAAACATATGCCGCGTTCGAGGCGGCAATGCGTGAAAAACACTGTAATCTCTATCGGAGCGGTAACTGAAATGGCGGATCCACGAAAAAACAAATATCCGATGCCGATGCAGGACGCCGCGTCGCGCATCACGAATTTTTCCGAAGTGGCGCTCGGCTACGACGCGGAGACGGCGATGCGGGAAGCGTCGCGCTGTCTCGGCTGTAAGGCGCGGCCCTGCACGGCGGGTTGTCCCGTCGGCGTGAAGATTCCGGACTTCGTGAAACAAGTCGCGGCGGGGGACTTTGGGGCTGCCTATCGCATTGTCTGCGCCGACAATGCGCTTCCCGCCGTGTGCGGAAGGGTATGTCCGCAGGAGAGGCAGTGCGAAGCGGGCTGTGTGCGCGGGAAGAGCGGAGAGCCCGTGGCCATCGGGCAGTTGGAGCGCTTTGTCGCCGACCATGCCGAGCGAACTGCGCCCCGTGAGCGGCGGTCGGGCCGCCGCGTGGCCGTGGTCGGCTCCGGTCCTGCGGGCCTTGCGTGCGCGGGGGAGCTCGTTGCGCGCGGGTACGCCGTCACCGTCTTCGAGGCGTTGCACGCACTGGGCGGCGTTCTCGCCTACGGGATCCCGTCCTTCCGCCTTCCCAAAGAGATCGTCGAAAGAGAAGTTGCCGCGCTCGAAGCGAGCGGGGTGACCTTTGTCAAAAACGCCATCGTCGGGCGCTCTGTCACCGTAGATGGCCTCAAGGCGGAGGGCTTCGAGGCCGTCTTTCTCGGGACGGGCGCGGGGCTCCCGATCTTCTTGGGGATCCCCGGGGAGAGCGCCGTGGGCGTCTTTTCCGCGAACGAATATCTGACCCGGATCAATCTGATGGGCGCGGGCCGCGGCGAGTCCGAAACGCCCATCTTCCGCGCAGACCGCGTCGCCGTCGTCGGGGGCGGCAATGTGGCGATGGACGCCGCGCGCTGTGCGAGACGCATGGGGGCGGAGGTGACCGTCGTCTACCGCCGTTCCGAGGAGGAACTTCCCGCGCGGCGGGAGGAGGTCCAACACGCCAAGGAGGAAGGGATCGCATTCCGCTTTCTCGCGAATCCCGTGGAAGTTCTCACGGAGGACGGCCAGGCGGCCGGGCTTCTCTGTGCGGAAATGCGGCTCGGCGAACCGGATGCGAGCGGCCGTCGCGCGCCGATAGAAACGGACGGCCGGTTTGTCATTCCCGCCGACTGCGTCATCATGGCGCTGGGAACTTCGCCCAATCCCTTGCTCTCCATGGAGACGGAGGGGCTTGCGACCGATCGCCGCGGCCGCATCCAGGCGGATGAAGCGGGCAGAACGTCGCTCGAGGGCGTGTTTGCCGGCGGCGATGCCGTGACGGGCTCGGCGACCGTCATTCTTGCGATGGGCGCGGGAAAGCGTGCCGCAGCCGCCATCGACGAATCCTTGCGGGCAAAGGGAGAAAGCCGTGGGCACGCACAAAGTTAAAAGTGCGCAATGTCCTCATGGGGCGCCTTTTTGTCCTCCGCGGGCGCGGTCCCGCAAATGCCAATTGCAAAAATCAAGCGCAAGGGAACGTCCATGCCAGGGGCGTTCCTTCTATTTTCCGACGTCCGCGCATACCATATTGCATGACATTTCGCAAATTTTTCTACCGTCACCGCGTCGCATTGGGCTTTCTGTCGCTTGCGCTTGCGGTCGCGGTCACCTTTGCCTTCTGTTTCTTTGCGCTCTCCCGGACGGCCGCGGAGTCGCTTCGCCTCACCGTCGTCTTAGACGCGGGTCACGGCGGCATAGACGGCGGCGTGGTGGGGACCGTCTCGAGAACGAGAGAGAGCGACATCAACCTTGCGATCTCCCGCCTGCTTCAGCGGGAATTGGAGGACGCGGGATTCTATGTCGTGCAGACGCGCCCGACCGAAGCGGGGCTCTATGGCGCCGCGACGCCCGGCTATAAGCGGCGGGACATGCAAAAACGGGCGGAGATCATCACGAAGAGTGCGCCGGCGGCGGTCGTCTCCATCCACCAGAACTTCTTTTCCCAATCCGCGCGGCGCGGCGCGCAGGTGTTTTTTCGGGAGGACGTCCCGAGTTCCAAGACGCTCGCCTGCCACATTCAGACGGCGCTCAACGAGATGCCCGAATGCGTCAAAAAGTCGGAGGCGCTGGCCGGGGATTATTATGTGCTCAACTGCTCCGATGCGCCTGCGGTCATCGTGGAGTGCGGATTTCTGTCCAATCCGGAGGACGAGGCGCTCCTGCTCAGCAATGCCTATCGGCAAAAATTGGTGCATTCGATCGCGGGCGGGCTGATTTCCTTTCTCGCTTCCTTCGCAACAGGCTGAGAGAATACTTGACAGTCCGGAAAAATCGTGGTAAACTGAGGCCATGAGCTATGCGAATGTCAAAAAGTACGAATTGCGCTATTCCGATTTTGATTTCAAGGATCGGCTCAAGCCCTCGGCGCTCCTTTCGCTGACGCAGGAATCCGCGGGCGCGAGCGCAGATGAGCTCGGATTCGGCTA
The DNA here is from genome assembly GCA_947627565.1 of uncultured Clostridia bacterium. Taxonomy (GTDB): domain Bacteria; phylum Bacillota; class Clostridia; order Christensenellales; family Borkfalkiaceae; genus Gallimonas. The sequence goes on along the minus strand of CANQWO010000004.1, from coordinate 48,961 downwards.
TGAAGTCTTAAAAAAGCGCCGGTATGGATTCATTACGGTCGCGACATATTGCGAATTTCGCCGTCCCATACGGCTCGGCGAAGTCCTCACCGTCGAGACGTGGCCGCTCCCTCCGCGGCACGTCATTTTTGAGCGCGACTATCGCGTCACGAACGCCGCAGGAGAGGAGGTGGCGGCCGTGGCTTCGCGCTGGTGTCTCGTCGATTTGGAGCGCTTTACGATGTTGCTTCCCGAGGCCTTGGGAGAGGTGCACGCCCGCTGCCCGTATCGCGCGGAGAAGACGGTCGAGGTGGAAAGCTGGAAGATCCCCCGCATCCCGAACGGGCGGGAGGTCTATCGGCGCGCCGTGAAAAACAGCGACTGCGATCACTACCTGCACGCGAACAATGCGCGCTATGCGGATTTCTTCCTCGATTGCTTTTCGATGGAGGAATTGAATTGCGACCTCGCGATGTTCCGCATCGCATATGCCCGTCAGGCCAAGGAGAACGCCACGCTCGTCTTCTATCGAGAAGATACGGAGCGGGGTTCCGTTTTGGAGGCGCGGGAGGAGGACGGTACGCTCATCTCGCAGTTCGAAGTGGTTTTCCAAAGAGGAGAAGTTCGATGAAAGCATGCATTGTCCGCTATATCCGGATCGTCAAATACATCGTCACGGCAATCTGCGCGGCGCTCGGCGTCTTCTCGATGGTCTGCCTCGTATTCGCCTTCAACCGCTATCTCGGGTTTATCATTTTGGCGCCCGTTGCCATCCTCTCCTTCCTTATCGTCTACGGCGTCTATGCCGTCAAGTTTTCCTTGAACATAGTGCTCGGCGTCGAGCTGGGGGCGCAGACGGTACTCATCAAGACGAAGCGCAAGACGTTCACCTATGGGCTGGACGAATGCGTCGGCGTCAAGGAGGACCGCAAAAAATATGTCTGCACGTTCCAGACGCAAGATTCTAAGGATACGTTTACGTTTCTGAAACGCGCGCCGTTCTCCAAGCCCTATGAGGAGGGGTTCACGGACGAAGATATCTGTTTGTTCTACCCGGAATATGGGGAAGAAGAGGAATAAATCGCGGTTTTGCATAGTATTATGCGTGACATAGAACTATCCAAAAGGGCTCTTTTCCGCGTTTTTTTCATCCCATGATGGAAAATTTCATTTGCGAGCAGATGGCATCCATCGCTTGACGAATGCGCGCGGCTATGGTATAATAAGAAAAAGGTTCGGTATGGATCATTCAAACTTTCTCATCTGCATCCCCGGCAAGGACGCGACCGTTTTCGGTTGCGCATTCTATCTTTTTCGTGAAAAGGACTGATTGTTTCAAATCAGCCTTTTTTTCGATATCGGGAATTTTACGGGGCGCGGTGAGCGCGAGGAAGACATGAGAAAAGCATACGTAACGCTACAAAACGGAAACGTCTTCGAGGGCTATTCGTTCGGCGCCGAAAGAGAGGCGCTCGGCGAGCTCGTCTTCACGACGGGCATGACGGGATATCTCGAGACGCTTACCGATCCGAGCTATTACGGACAGATCGTCACGCAGACCTTTCCGCTCATCGGAAATTACGGCGTGATCCCGTCCGATTTCGAGAGCAAACGGTGCTGGCCGACCGCGTATATCGTGCGCGAAAAGTGCGACGCACCCTCGAACTTCCGAAGCGTCGGGACACTGGAATCTCTTCTGAAAGCGCAGGGGATCCCGGCCGTCTGCGGGATCGACACGCGCGAACTCACGCGCATCGTGCGGGAGGCGGGCGTCATGAACGCCGCGATCACGTTCTCGCCGCTCAAAAATTTCGAGGCGCTCAATGCCTACCGCGTCACGGGCGCCGTGCGCGCGACCACCTCGCCGGAAGTTCTTCCGGAGAGCAAGGGGAACGGCCCCCGCGTGGTCCTCTATGATTTCGGCGCAAAAGCCAACATTGCAAGGGAGTTGGAGCGGCGCGGATGCCGCGTCACGGTCGTCCCGGCATATTTTCCCGCCGAAGAGGCGCTTGCGCTCGATCCGGACGGCGTCATGCTCACGAACGGCCCGGGGGATCCCGCGGAGAATGTCGAGATCATCGAAAATCTGAAAAAATTGGCGGGGCAGCGGCCCATTTTCGGAATCTGCCTCGGCCATCAGCTCTTTGCGCTTGCCATGGGCGGGCGGACGCGCAAGATGAAATACGGGCACCGCGGGTCCAATCAGCCCGTCAAACAGCTCAAAACCGACCGCGTCTTCATCACCTCCCAGAATCATGGGTACGAAGTTGTGGCCGACAGCGTTCCCACGGGCACGCTCTCCTATATCAACGCCAACGACGGCACATGCGAGGGGATGGACTATCCCGCGCTCAACGCCGTCACCGTGCAATTCCATCCCGAGGCATGCGGCGGTCCGCATGACGCAAATTTTCTGTTTGACGAATTTCTTGCGCGCATGAATGCGTATCGGGAGGGCGTGCGCGCAGCAAAAGCCGCCAAGGCGGAGGCCGCATATGCCTAAGAGGAGCGATATCAAGAAGGTGCTGGTCATCGGCTCCGGTCCCATCGTGATCGGACAAGCGGCCGAGTTTGACTATGCGGGCGCGCAGGCTTGCCGCGTTCTCAAAGACGCCGGCGTCAACGTCGTGCTCTGCAATTCCAATCCGGCGACGATCATGACGGATAAGATGCTGGCCGATGAAATTTATCTGGAACCGCTCACCGAAGATACCCTGAAGCGCATCATCATGAAGGAGCGGCCCGATTCCCTGCTCGCCTCTTTGGGCGGACAGACCGGCCTCACGATGGGCTGCAAACTCGCCAAAGACGGATTTTTGGACGAGTGGGGGGTCAAACTCATCGGAACCAATCTCGACGCCATCGACCGCGCCGAGGACCGCGAACTCTTCAAGCAGACCATGGAAAAGATCGGGCAGCCCGTCGTGCCCTCCGATGTCGCCTATACCGAGGAGGGATGCGTCGAAATTGCGGAAAAGCTCGGCTATCCCGTCATCGTGCGGCCCGCGTTCACGCTCGGCGGCGCGGGAGGCGGCGTTGCCGGGGACGAGGAAGAACTCCGTCTCATCGCCCGCAACGGCCTCATGCTTTCGCCCATCACGCAGGTCCTCATTGAAAAATACATCGGCGGCTGGAAGGAGATCGAATTTGAAGTTCTGCGCGACGGCGCAGGCAACGTCCTGACGGTCTGTTCCATGGAGAATTTCGATCCCGTCGGCGTTCATACGGGCGATTCGATCGTCATCGCGCCCGCCGTCACGCTCTCGGACAAGGAATATCAGATGCTGCGGACCGCCTCGCTCGACATCATCACCGAGCTTGGCATCGAGGGCGGGTGCAACTGCCAGTTCGCGCTCTACCCCGACAGTTTCGAATATTCCGTCATAGAGGTCAATCCGCGCGTCTCCCGTTCGTCGGCGCTCGCGAGCAAGGCGACGGGCTATCCCATCGCCAAAGTGGCGACCAAAATCGCGCTCGGCTACACGCTCGATGAGATCAAAAACGACGTCACGGGGAAGACGTATGCATGTTTCGAGCCGACGCTCGATTACGTCGTTATCAAACTTCCCAAGTGGCCCTTTGATAAATTTCTGTACGCGGGGAGAAATCTCGGATCGCGCATGAAGGCGACGGGGGAGGTCATGGCGATCGGCGCTTCCTTCGAACAGGCGATCATGAAAGCTGTCCGCGGCGCCGAGATCTCGCTCGATACGCTGAATCATCCCAAGTTCAAGGGCATGAGCCGGGAATCGCTCCACGACGAACTCTATAAGCAGACGGACGAGCGCCTGTTCGCCGTCTACGCCGCTCTGAAGGTGGGCATTCCGGTCGCGGAGATCTATCGCATCACGCGGATCGACGAATGGTTCCTCGAAAAACTCTATCGCCTCGTAGCGTTCGAGGCGTGCATCGCGGGCAAAAAGCTGACGCGCGCGCAGTATGCGGAGGGCAAGCGGTTGGGGTATCCCGACCGGGCGCTGGAGCGTCTCTCGGGGCAGAAATTGCCCTCGCACCGCCGCGCCTGCTTCAAAATGGTGGATACCTGCGCCGCCGAATTTTCCGCCAAGACGCCGTATTTTTATTCGACTTACGACGACATCGCGCACGACGAAGCCAAGCCGTTCGTGCAGCGGAGCGTTGCCGCGGGGAAGAGGCGCGTCATCGTGATCGGCTCGGGCCCCATCCGGATCGGGCAGGGCATCGAATTTGATTATTCCTCCGTCCACTGCGTCTGGACGCTCAAGAGCCTCGGCTACGAGGTCATCATCGTCAACAACAATCCGGAGACGGTCTCCACGGACTTCGATACGGCGGACAGGTTGTATTTTGAATCGCTGACGCCGGAAGATGTCTGGAACGTGATCGAAGCGGAAAAGCCGTATGGCGTCGTCATCACCTTCGGCGGGCAGACGGCCATCAAGCTGTGCGGCTATCTCGCAAAGAAGGGGGTGCGGATCCTCGGGACGAGCGCCGACAGCGTGGATATTGCCGAGGACAGAGAACGTTTCGACGAGCTTTTGGAGCGCTTTCATATCGCCCGTCCCAAGGGCATGACGGTCATGACCAAATCCGAGGCGATCCGCGCGGCCGAAACGCTCGGATATCCCGTGCTGCTCCGGCCGTCCTATGTCATCGGCGGACAGAACATGACCATCGCATTCACCGAGAATGACATCTCCCGCTATATGGATGTCATCCTCGCGCAGCATATCGAAAATCCCGTCCTCTGCGACAAATATTTGATGGGGAGCGAGCTCGAGGTGGACGCCATCTCCGACGGCGTAGACGTCCTGATCCCCGGCATCATGCAGCACGTCGAACGCGCGGGCGTGCATTCGGGCGATTCCATCGCCGTCTATCCACCCTATCATCTCTCCGACGCCATGAAGGGGCGCATCTTGGAAGTGTCCACGCAGCTCGCATTGGAGCTGAAAACCAAGGGGCTCATCAACATCCAGTATCTCATCTATCAGAACAGGCTGTATGTGATCGAGGTCAATCCGCGCGCAAGCCGCACCATTCCCTATATCTCCAAGGTCACGGGCGTCCCCATGGTGGAGCTTGCGACAAAGATCATGGCGGGCGCCAAACTCAAAAAGCTCGGGTACGGCACGGGGCTCTATCCGGATTCCCCCTATGTCGCCGTCAAAGTTCCGGTATTTTCGTTTGAAAAACTCAACGACGTCAATTCCCAGCTCGGCCCGGAGATGAAGTCGACGGGGGAGGTCCTCGGCATCGGCAAGACCATCGAAGAGGCGCTCTTCAAGGGGCTCGTCTCGGCCGGGTTCAAGATGTGCCATCCCACCAAAGACCGGCCCGTCGGCGTCTATTTTACCGTCAACGACCAGGACAAGTTCGAGCTCGTCTCCATCGCCAAGAAGTTCGCCGATCTCGGGTGCAATCTCTATGCGACCGCCGGCACGGCCAAGGTCATTTCCGATCTCGGCGTCGACGTCACCGTCGTGGACCGTTTGAAGGCGACCAAGCAGGTCTCCAAGATGATGGACGAGGGCAAGATCGATTACATCATCTACACGGGCAAGACGGACGTCGATTCCATTGCCGATTACATCGAACTGCACCATCATGCCATTCTCCTCGGGATCACCGTTCTCACGTCGCTCGATACGGCCAATGCGCTTTGCGATATCATTGCGAGCAAGTTTACGGAGTACAATACCGAGCTCGTGGATATCAACCACATGCGCACCAAGAGGACGGAGCTGGAGTTCGTCAAGATGCAATCGTGCGGCAACGACTATATCTTTTTTGACAATCTCGACGGAAAGATCACCTGTCCGGAGTCGCTCGCCATCAACTTTGTCAACCGCCACTACGGCATCGGCGGCGACGGCATTGTCCTCATCGAGCGGTCGGCGTGCGCCGACGCCAAGATGCGGATCTTCAACCAGGACGGCAGCGAGGGCACCATTGCGGGGAACGCCATCCGCTGCGTTGCCAAATATCTCTATGAAAACGCCATCGTCCGCAAGGAGACGATGGAGATCGAAACCATGAGCGGGATCAAAAACGTCACCGTCTATTCTTTCGGCGGCGTGGTGACGTCGGCCAGCGTCGATCTCGGAAAGGCCGAGCTCCGCGGCGAAAAGATCCCCTCCGTATGGAAGGGCGCGAGCGTCGTCGATGCGCCCATGGCGATCAAGGGGACCATCTATCGCGTCACGCTGGTCAATCTGGGGAATCCGCACTGCGTCGTGTTCTGCGACAAGGTGGACGACGTGCCCGTCGAGACGCTTGGCCCCGCGATCGAAACGAGCAAATATTTCCCGCGCCGCACCAATGTGGAGTTTATCCGCGTCGTCAACGGGAGCACCATCAAGATGCGCGTCTGGGAAGTGGGCAACGGCGAAACGTATGCCTGCGGGACGGGCGCTGCCGCTGCGGCGGTGGCCTGTGTGCTCGGCGGTTATTGCAGCCGGGATACCGACATCACGGTCAAACTTCGCGGCGGCGACCTCACCGTGCGCTATAACTTAGACGGCAACGTCACGCTCACGGGAAATGTCGAAAAAATTTATGAAGGGAGGGTGGAATACTGATGCCCAAAGACGGATTTTATGAAGAGAGCGCGATCTCCAATCGCAGCAGGACGGAGGAAAAGATCTACACGGCGTGCAAGGTGATCGCGATCATCTTGTTTGCGCTCAGCGCGAGCGCGGGCGTGTTGCTGTCCCCGCAGTATATCCACAGCGTTGTGACGGCCGAGAACTCCACGACGGTAGACCACGTCATCGGCATCGCCATGTGGTTCGGCTTGATCGTCGCCGTCTTCGGAAGCGGGCTGATCTTTTGGTTTTTGAAGAACAAATTCAACGTCAGCTACGACTATACGTTTGTCGAGGACGAACTGCGCGTCACCAAAGTCTTCAACGGGAAACGGCGCAAGTTTTTGATCACGCTCAAAGCGGACAGGATCCTGCAGATCGGCTGGGTGGACAGCGAGGCGTTTGAAAATACGCTGCGCGGTCTCGGGAACAAAAAGCCCAAGGTATATACTCCGAACAGGGAACCGGCGAACGGCAAGGAGCTGATCTATGTGCTGCATTCCTCCTCCATCGAAAAGGCGGTATACATTCTCGAGATGAGAAGACAGCTATTGGAAAATTTGGTCTATGCCGCGGGCAGAAGCAAGTTGGTGCAGAAATGATTTATCTCGACAATGCGGCGACGACGCGCCCCGACGCCGATGCGTTTGCACGCGCCGCGAAGGAAGCCGCGGAAAACTATTATAATCCCTCCGCAAATTACGGCGGAGGGTTTGCCGTCCGCGCCAAAATCAACGTCGCGCGGGAAAGTCTCTTAAAGCGCGTGGCCGATCCCGCGAAATTCGAGCTGATCTTTACCGGAAGCGGGACGGAGGCGGACGATCAAGCAATTTTCGGCGGCGCGCGGCGGGGGAATGCCGTCGCGTCGGCCGGCGAGCACGCGGCCGTGGAGCGGAGTTTTTCGGAACTCAAAAACCGGGGCGTCGAGCCTCGGTTTGCCCCCGTGCGGGCGGACGGGAGCGTCGATCCCGATGCGCTTTTGCAACTTGTGGACGAACGGACGACGCTCGTCTCCGTCGTGCATGTCAACAATGAGACGGGCGCGGTCAACGACATCGCCGCGCTCGCCAAGGCCGTCAAAGAAAAAAATCCGCGCTGTCTCTTTCACAGCGACGGCGTGCAGGCATTCGGGAAGGTGCCCATCCGCCTCACGCCCGCAATCGACCTTTATAGCGTCAGCGCGCATAAGATCGGCGGACTCAAGGGCACGGGCGCGCTCATCAAGCGGAAGGGATTGGCGCTTCCGCCTTTGATCCACGGCGGCGGGCAGGAAAACGGCTCACGGAGCGGCACGGAAAACGTGCTCGGGATCCTGGATTTCGCGTATGCCGCCGAGAAGAAGTTTGCAACGCTCGAGGCGGACGGAGCGCGCCTCAGGGGCTATCGCGAACGCATCATGTCCTTTCTCGGCGAGCGGGCGGGCGGCGGCATCCGCCGCATTTCTCCCTCAGCGGGTTCCCCGTACATTCTCACGGTCTCTGCCGTCGGGACGCGGGGCGAAGTGCTCGCGCGCATGCTGTTCGACCGCGGCGTCTGCGTGGGAACGGGCAGTGCGTGCTCTTCCAAACACCGATTCAGCCGCGTTCTCACGGCCTGCGGCTATCCCCAAGCCGTGTTAGACGGCGTTCTGCGCATCAGTTTCTCCCCGCAAACGACCGAACAGGAGGCGGACGCTGCCGCCCTCGCCATCTATGAGACCGTCAAGGCCTTTCAGGAAAAAGTATAAATCGGAAATAGAATTATGGAAAAAGTTGTCATTATCCGCTATGCGGAAATCCATCTGAAGGGCAAGAACCGCGGCTATTTCGAGCGGGTCTTCGCCATGAATCTCGAACGCAGTCTCAAGGGGATCCGCCACGAGTTGCATCGCACCAGCGGCAGGTGGCTGGTCGCGAAATTTCCCGAAGATCGCGCGGACGAAGTTGCGGAGCGCATATCCAACGTGTTCGGCGTTCATTCCTATTCCGTCGGCTATCTTGTCGGGAGCGAACTCGACGAGATCTTTGCGGGCGTCCGCCTCGTCATGCCGAAGAGCGGGACGTTCAAGGTGGAGACGCATCGCGGCTATAAAAAATATCCGCTCAATTCCATGGAAATCAGCGCAGAGATGGGCGGCCGCATTCTCGCCGAAAACCCCAAGCTGAAAGTAGACGTCCACGCTCCCGCGCACACGGTCTATATCGACGTGCGGGAAAACGGCGCGGCGCTCGTCTTCGGCTCCATGCTCCCGGGCGTGGGGGGAATGCCCGTCGGGACTTCCGGGAAGGGGCTTTTGCTGATCTCGGGCGGCATCGATTCGCCCGTCGCCGGCTATTTGATGGCCAAGCGCGGGCTCGTGGTCGAACTGCTGCATTTCCATAGCTATCCCTATACCAACGACGGCGCGAAAGAAAAAGTCGTCGAACTCTCGCGGCTCCTCTCCAAGTTCACGTTGGTCACGCACCTTACGACGGTGTCCGTCACGAAGATCCAGGAGGAGATCCACGAAAAATGCGCCGCCGAACTCAACATCACGCTTCTGCGGCGTTTCATGTTCCGGATCGCAGAGCGCATGGCCGTCAAAGGGGGGATGGGATGCCTTGTGACGGGGGAGAGCTTGGGACAAGTCGCGAGCCAAACGTTGGAGGGAATGACGTCGTCCAACGCCGTCGTCACACTGCCCGTCCTGCGTCCTCTTGTCGGGTTTGATAAGGATGAGATCATCGAGCGCGCGAAGAAGATCGGCACATACGAGACGTCGGTGCTTCCCTACGAGGATTGTTGCACCGTCTTCCTGCCCGAATTTCCCGCGACGCGGCCGAAGCCGGAAAAGATTGCCGAGGAGGAGGCGAAACTCGACGTGGAGGGGCTTGTCGCACAGGCGCTCGAAACGGCCGAAGTGATCGCGTTCTGATCATTCCCACCAATCGTCGGGGATGGGGGAGGTCGCCTCGATTTTGACGAGCGGAAGCTCCCGCGCCTCGCCCTCATGCTCCTTGTAGAAGGGGATGACGGTATATCGATAGCTTTCGCCCGCTTCGACGGAGTTGTCGCAGATGCATTCGCAATAAGAACCGCTGTAAATCGTGGCGATATGGCCGCGATTTTCTCTTTTTACGATGTAATCATAGTACTCTGTCTGGCATAATACTATGTTCACGGTGCCATTTTTCACCGAAATCGAGGGCAATGCGATGGTCGGGCGGCTGAACCGCATGCACTGCTCGGTGGGGACGGCCGATGTTTTGAAATAGTCCTCCGGATCGGTCAAGAGCGGCGCGGCGGGATCCGCGCGGACAATGCGATGCTCTTTTTCATACGTCTCTTTATCATAGGCAAGGCGCACGGCGTTGGACGGAACGGCAAAATCGGACGGATACGAATTTTTATAGAGGAAGGCGAGGATGTCTTTGGCGGCATTGGCGGGCAGCCCGCCCCCGGAGGCGTTCACGGGGGAATTGTCGGCATTTCCCATCCATACGGCCACGACGTCCTCCGTCGTATACGCCATTGTGTAGGCGTCTAAGTTGCCGCGGGCGCCCTCGTTGGTCCCCGTCTTGGCCGCGACGGCAAAGGGGAGCGATTTGAGTTTGCGCGCGGTCCCCTCGGTCGCCGCCGTTTTGAGCATATCCGTTACGAGAAAACTTGTCTCTTCGGAGAAGACTTTGGTCTTGAAGGGCGTCCTCTCATAGAGCGTGTCGCCCTTGCGGTTCGTCACGCGCACGATCGTCCCCGAAGCGGCGTATGTTCCGCCGTTCGCGAGTGCCGCATAGCCGTCTGCGAGCGATTTGAGATCGAAGCCTTCCCGCATGCCGCCGAGCGCCAGGGCGAGCGTGCGGTCCTCCCGGTCGACGTCGAGCCCCATGCGGCGGAGATAGGCGGCTCCCCGCTCCACGCCGAGCGCGTTGAGGATCTTGACGGCCGGGATGTTGACGCTGTGGGAGAGCGCATAGCGCGCGCTCAGATATTGCCCGGTCGCCCCGCTCGCGTCGTCGGGACGGTAGCCTCCGAAATTGGTTTTTGCGTCGAGCACGGGGGTCGCGGGCGACAAAAGGTTTTCTTCGATCGCCGGCCCGTAGACGAGCAGCGGCTTGATGGTGGAGGCGGGGGGACGTTTGGGAAGTCCCACCGTCGTCCGAATTGCCCGCAAGACATCTTTTTGGGCGTCGATGACGAGGGCAACGAGGTCGGAATCCGCCTGCAGACCGTCGAGTTTTTCCTGCAAGGCGGGTTCATAGGCGGTCTCCACGCGCACCGCACCGTATGTGCCGGACCGTATCCCCGGGAAGAGCGTTTCCAGTTCGTCATAGACGAGGGAGAGATAGGAATTTCCGCGCAGAAGGGGATGCGGCCGTGCGGGAATGGGCGCGGCGCATGCTTCATCGTATGCGGCCTCGTCGAGATACCCCTGTTCGCGCATGAGTTTGAGGACGAAATTTCTCCGCGTAAGGCAGGCCTCGGCGTCTCGGAACGGCGAGTAGCGGTTGGGAGATTTTACGAGCGCCGCAAGCAACGCGCCCTCTGCGGGGAGCAGTTCTTCGGGTTTTTTCCCGAAATAATAGTGCGCGGCGTCGCCGATCCCGTAGGCGCTGTGCCCGAAATAGATGGAATTGAGATAGAGTTCGAGGATCTGCTTCTTGGTATACCGTTTCTCCAACATCGCCGTGAGCTTGAACTCCTTGAGTTTGCGCGTGACCGTCTTTTCGCTGGTGAGATGGGTATTTTTGATGAGCTGCTGCGAGATGGTCGAGGCGCCTTCCCGGAAGGAAAAGGCGGAGATGTTTTTGAGGAGCGCCTTCCCGATGCGTTTGACGTCGAAGCCCTTGTGGCCGTAAAATCGCTTGTCCTCCACCGACACAAAAGCGTTGGGGACGTAGGCGGGAAGATCGTCGAAGAGGACCGCTTCATGCGCTCCGGTCGCGATCTCGTTGCCCGACGCGTCGCAAAAAGCGATGTAACTCTCGCTGAGCGCGAGCTTGGCGGGGTCAAGCCGCTGCGATCGGGTGACGCCGATGAAATAGAGAAATGCCGCGGCGAGAGACAGGGCCAGGAGCCCCAAGATGACGCCGAGCACAGTGAGTACACGTTTCATGACAGGAGCAGTATGGGTATTTTCCCAAAAAATTTTCCGGGCGCCGTCCGCTTTTCTTGAAAAAGAAAAAATTTTATGCTATAATCAAAATGGAGGATTGTCCCATGACATTGCAGGAAATCATAAACATCGGCAGACGCATCGTCTTTTTCGGAGGCGCGGGCGTTTCTACGGAGAGCGGGATCCCCGATTTCCGTTCGGAAGACGGGCTCTATCGCCAAAAATACGCATATCCCCCCGAAGAAATTTTGAGCGCCGACTTTTTCAAGCGCGAACCGGAGGAATTTTACCGGTTTTATCGCGATAAAATGCTTCCGCTGTGGGCGGAGCCCAATGCGGCGCATCGCAAGCTCGCCGAGCTGGAACGGGCGGGAAAGCTCACGGCCGTCGTCACGCAGAATATCGACGGTCTGCACCAGAAAGCGGGGAGCCGGAACGTCTTTGAACTGCATGGGACCATTCATAAGAACACTTGCCTCAAATGCGGGAAGAAATACGACGCGAAATACATCGCCGATTCAAGCGGCGTTCCGAGATGTTCGTGCGGCGGCATGATCAAGCCGGACGTCGTCCTCTATGGCGAAATGCTCGACGACGCGACCGTTGCGGGTGCGCTCAAGGCCATTTCGGAGGCCGATGTGCTCATTGTGGCCGGAACGTCGCTCACCGTATGGCCCGCGGCCGGTTTTGTCCGTTACTTCGGCGGCGACCATCTCGTGCTCATCAATCGCACGGAGACGCAGCTCGATTCCATCTGCGAGCTTGTCATCCGAGAAAATGTCGGGGAGGTCTTTTCCAAACTCGAAGTATGAAATACCATATCGTGACATACGGATGCCAGATGAATCTGCATGAGTCGGAAAAAATCGCGGGCATTTTGAAGGAGGCGGGCTATTCCGAGAGCGCGCCCGCGGAAGAGGCGGATATCATCGTCTTTAATACCTGCTGCATCCGCGAAAATGCCGAAAATCATGCGTTCGGCAACATCGGCGCGTTGAAAAAATTAAAGCGCGAAAAGCGCGATCTCATCATTGCGGTGGGGGGATGCATGGTGCAGGAGGCGGGAAAAGCCGAAGTCCTCATGAAAAAATTCCCCTTCATCGATATCCTCTTCGGCACGCACAATCTTCCCGAACTCAAACATCTCATCGAACTCAAAAGGCAGAAGAAAAAACATCTCGTCTCCCTGGCAGAGGCGCGGGAGGGCGCAGAGGACAACGTCACGCCCGTCCGGACGAGCTATCCGAACGCTTGGGTAAACATCATGTACGGGTGCAACAATTTCTGCTCGTATTGCATTGTGCCCTATGTGCGGGGCAGGGAGATCTCGCGCGATCCCGAAGATATTCTGCAAGAGGTGAAGGCGCTCGTCGCCGAGGGCTATAAAGAGATCACGCTGCTCGGCCAGAACGTCGATTCCTATCGCTTCGGCGATTGGGATTTCCCCCGTCTTCTCGACGAGGTGGCCTCCGTCCCGGGCAATTTCCGCGTCCGCTTCATGACCTCGCATCCCAAGGATTTCTCCGAGGCGCTCGTGGCGGTCATGAAGAGGCATCAAAAGATCTGTAAGCATCTGCATCTTCCCGTGCAGGCGGGAAACGATCGCATTCTGAAACTCATGAACAGGCGGTATACGCGCGAAAAATACCTCGAAGACCTTGCGCTTTTGCGGCGGGAGATCCCCGATTGCGAAGTGACGACCGATCTCATCGTGGCGTTCCCGACGGAGACCGAGGCGGAGTTCGAAGAGACGCTCTCGCTTGTCGAGGAGGCGGATCTCGCCTCCGCGTTCACGTTTATCTATTCTCCGCGCACGGGCACCAAGGCGGCGGAGATGGAGGGGCGAATCCCCGAGGACGTCGCCAAAGACCGCATCACCCGCCTCATTGCGCTCGTGAACCGCAAGACGCGCGAAAAGAGCGCGAAGTATGTCGGGAAAACCGTGGAGATCCTCTGCGAGGATTTCGACGAAAAGAAGGGCATGTATCTCGGCCGCGACGAATACGGGCGGATGGGGTATTTCAAGTCCGACGAGGATCCCATCGGAGAGTTCGTCAACTTAAAGATCACCGAGGCAAACGGCATTTCGCTCTACGGAGAGAGGGTATTTTAACATGAAAAATGCGGAAGAAAAAAAGCGGTCCGAACTTTCTCCCATGATGGAACATTGGAAGTCGGTCAAGGCGCAATATCCCGATTGCATTATCTTCTATCGGCTCGGAGATTTCTATGAGATGTTCTTTGAGGACGCCGTCGAAGCGAGCGCCATTCTCGACCTCACGCTCACGGGACGCGATTGCGGCTTGAAGGACCGCGCGCCCATGTGCGGCGTACCCTATCACGCCGTAGACGGGTATGTACAGAAACTCGTCGACCACGGGAAGCGCGTCGCGATCTGCGAACAGCTCTCCGATCCCAAGGCGGGGAAGGGCATGGTCGACCGCGACGTCATCCGGATCGCCTCGGCGGGGACGGTCATCGAGGGCGCGCTTCTCGACGAAAGGAAGAGCAATTTCATTGCCTGTGCGTTCAAAGAGGGCGGTGAACTCGCGCTTGCTTGGGCGGACATCACGACGGGCGAATGCGCCGCTTCCGAAGAAGAGAGTTTGGATAGCCTTCTGGCGCTTCTCTCCAATCTGTCGGTCGCGGAAATCATTTGCAACGACGAGATGCTCTTTGCCGTCAAGGACCGCCCGGATGCCGAGCGGACGCTTCCGCCGTTTTCCTGCTATCTCCCGTGGGCGTTTACGCGGGATGCCGCGCTGAAAAGCGTCAAAGACCAATTTTCCGTCGCGTCGTCCGACGCGCTGGGCGTTCCGGAGAAGAGCGCGGCGCTCCGCGCCGTGGGCGCGCTCATCGAATATCTTCGGGACACGCAAAAACACGCGCTGAAAAATATCACGTCGCTGCGGTATCGGAACGGCTCCCATGTCATGAAATTGGACCCTGCGGCCGTCCGGAATCTCGAGATCCTGAAAAACAATGCCGAGGGGAAGAAGTTCGGCTCGCTCCTTTGGCTGCTCGATAAGACCAAAACGGGGATGGGGGCAAGGCTGCTCTCCTCCGTTGTCACCTCGCCGCTTGCCGACAAAGCCGCCATCGAGCGGCGGCAGGATGCCGTCGAGGAACTGTGCCGTGCGACGGTCGTGCGCATGGGGCTCACGGATATGCTGTCGGGGATCCGCGATATCGAACGGCTCACGGGCAGGATATCCAACGGCAATTTACAGCCGAACGACTGCGTCGCGCTGTCTTCGTCGCTGGCCGTCGTCCCCAATCTCAAATTCCAATTGACGGGCTTCTCTTCCGCGCTGCTTACGGATATTTCGGCCGGATTCGTGGATACCAAAGAAGTCTGCTCGCTGTTGGATCGGGCGATCGACCCCCGCGCCACCACGCTGAAAGAGGGGAATTACATCAGGGCCGGCTACAACGAACGGCTCGACGAGCTCCGCGATCTCAAACTCCACGGGCAGGATATGTTGGGCGCTTTGGAGGCGCGCGAGCGGGAGCGCACGGGGATCCGCACCCTCAAAGTGGGATATAACCGCGTCTTCGGCTATTATTATGAGGTCAGCAATTCCTTCAAGGATCGCGTGCCGTATACCTATGTGCGCAAACAGACGCTCACGAACGGCGAGCGCTACATCAACGAAGAGCTCAAGGCGCTCGAGGACAAGATCTTGGGCGGGGAAGAGGAATCCGTGCGGTTGCAGGAACGCCTCTATAACGAGCTGTTGGAAATTCTTGCGAAAAACATCCCGGTATTTCAAAAGGTCTCTTCTGCGGTCGCAAAGCTCGATTGTCTCGTGGCCCTTGCAAACGTCGCGAAGGACAACAAGTATGTGCGTCCCGTCATCAAAGAGGAGGGCGCGCTCAAGATCGAAGAGGGGAGGCACCCCGTCGTCGAAAAACTCTCTAAGGAGCGTTTTGTTCCGAACGACAGCCTTCTCGATAACGGCGAAAACCGCACGATGATCATCACGGGTCCCAACATGGCGGGAAAATCCACCTATCTCCGCCAAGTTGCGCTCATCGTATTCTTGGCGCACATCGGAAGTTTCGTTCCCGCGAAGTATGCGGAGATCCCCTTGACCGACGCCATCTTCACCCGGATCGGCGCAAGCGACAATCTCATCCTCGACCGAAGCACGTTTATGGTAGAGATGACGGAGGTCGCCAATATTCTCCGCAACGCCACGCCGCGCAGCCTCATCATCCTCGACGAGGTCGGCAGGGGAACGAGTACTTACGACGGGCTGTCCATCGCTTGGTCCGTCGTGGAATATCTCACGGAACAAGTGCGCGCCAAAACGCTGTTTGCAACGCACTACCACGAACTTACCGAGCTCGAGGGCAAACTTGACGGCGTCAAAAATTATAAGATCAGCGTCAGGGAGATCGCGGGCTCGATCGTATTTCTTCGGAAGATCGTCCGCGGCGGCGCGTCGCGAAGTTTCGGGGTGGAAGTCGCCTCGCTGGCGGGTGTGCCCGCCGCCGTCACCGACCGCGCCAAGGTGATCCTGCGCTCTTTGGAACGTGCCGAATCCCGCCGTCCCGCGAAGGAAGAACCCGTCGAAGAGGAGGAAAAACCGCTCGACCTCTTGGAAGAGCTGAATGGCCTGGATGTGAATGTGCTCACGCCGTTGCAGGCGCTTGCGCTGTTATCCGAATGGAAGGAGAAATTAAAATGAAGATCCGTATTCTCGGTCCCGAAGTATATAATCAAATTGCGGCGGGAGAGGTCGTCGACCGTCCCTATTCTGTCGTGAAAGAGCTTGTAGAGAACGCCATAGACGCCGGTTCCACGGAGATCACCGTGGAGATCGAGGGTGGCGGCAAATCGCTCATACGCGTCACGGACAACGGCGGCGGCATCGCAAAGGACGACCTCGTCAACGCTTTTTTACCGCATGCGACGAGCAAACTGCAATCGGCTTCCGATCTGTTCGGGATCGCCACGCTCGGATTCCGCGGAGAGGCCATCGCCTCCATTGCCGCGGTCTCGCACATGAAGATTGTTTCCAGAGTGCAGAACGCAGAGGCCTTTTCGTTGGCGGCGGACGGAGGCGTTCTCGGGAGCGTCGCGCAGGATGCCGGCGCCTATGGCACCGAAGTGACCGTGCGATCGCTTTTCTATAACACGCCCGCCCGCATGAAATTCATGAAGACCGACCATCAGGAGGAGGGAGACGTCACCCAGATGATGGCGCGCTTTATCCTTTCCCGGCCCGGGATCACGTTTCATTATCTTGTCAACGGCAAGACGAGATTCCGCTCTTACGGAGACGGATTGGCTGCGGCGCTCGCCGCCGTCTACGGCGCCGAGATCCTCGGAAATTTGCATGAGCTGGACGCCGATAAACACGGGATCCGCCTGCATGGCTTTATCGGAAACCGTTTCTATTCCAAACCCAATCGTACCTATCAGAGCCTCTTCGTCAACGGGCGCTATGTCGTCAATCAAACGGTCGCCGCGGCCGCGACCAATGCCTATGCAAGCTATCTGATGAAGCGGCAATATCCGTTCTATGTGCTGTTTTTGGATGTTCCGCCCGAGATCGTGGACGTCAACGTCCATCCCAACAAGGCGGACGTGCGCTTTGCGGACAATCAGGTGATCTATGGCAGCGTGTATTCGGTGATCTCCGCCGTACTCGACGGAAATTCCCGCGCGCTCGAATATTTGGTGCGGGAAAATGTGCCGGAAACGCGTGTTTCCGCGGCGACGGAGAACGCTCCGGAAGCCGAACCTCACCGTCCGGAAACCGTTGCCGCTTCGGAACCCGCCCGTTCCGCACCCGAAAGCGACGGCTTCCGCATTCCCGCCGTTCCCAAGGGCAGGAGCGGGAAGGAGACGGCTGTGCCGTCCATGACGTATGAGGAAGCCAAACGGGAGCTCGCGTTCGACATTCCGCCGCAAGCGGGCAAAACGGTTTCCGCCCGCCGCGGCCTGCTCGATCCGCCCACAGTTTTTTCCGCGGCCCAACCGACGCCGAAGGAGGCCGAGGCGTTCGAAGAAAACCGCAAATATCTTCTTGAACAGGAGAAAAAGCAACAGCGCGTCGACCCCAAGACGTTGGAATTTAAGGGCGAGCTGTTCCGCACCTATCTCTTCTATGAATGCGGCGACGACGCCTATCTTGTCGACCAGCACGCGGCGCATGAGCGCATCATCTATGATAAATTGCGCGCGCAGATGGAATCGCGGACGGTCGTTTCCCAGCCCATGCTCATGCCGTTTACGTTGACGGTCAATGCGCAGGAATATGCGTTTTTGGAAAAAAACTTCGACATCATGCGCGAAATCGGCTTTGAGATCGAAGAATTTGGCCCCAACTGCATCAAAGTTTCCTCCGTACCCGCCGATTTGATGGGGATGGACCTCGATGAATTTTTCAAGGAAGTTCTCTCGGGCTATGAGAGTTTGCGGGCCATCAAACTTGCCGATATTTTGAAAGATAAGCTCGCGACCGCCGCATGCAAGGCCGCGGTCAAGGGCGGCAATCGGCTCACGGAACAGGAGGTGCGCGCGCTTCTCGAACGTATGGACGGAAATATGGGGCTCAAGTGCCCGCACGGGAGGCCCGTCGCGGTGCATATCGCCAAGAGCGAACTCGAAAAACTTTTTAAGCGCATCGTATGAAGAAACTTCTCGTCATCTGCGGCCCCACGGCCTCCGGGAAGACGGCACTCTCCGTCGCTTGCGCAAAGGCGCTCGGCGGGGAGATCGTCAATTTCGACGCCTTTCTCGTCTACCGCGGGCTGGATATCGGGACCGCAAAGCCCACAATGGAGGAGCGGGAGGGGATTGTCCATCATCTCATCGACGTTGCCGACCCGCGGGACGCCTTTTCCGTCAGCGACTACGAGAGGCTCGCCGTTCCCGCCGTTCAGGATATCCTTTCGCGGGGAAAGACGCCGATCCTTGTCGGCGGCACGGGCTTCTATTTGAATGCGGTGCTCTTCTCGCATGCCTACGGCGGCGCGCCCGCTTCCCCTGCCATTCGGGAAAAATACGGGCGGCTTGCTGCCGAAGAGGGGAAGGAAGCGGTGCATCGAAGGCTGGCGGCCGTCGATCCCGAGAGCGCGGCAAGGCTTCATCCCAACGATCTCAAGCGGGTCGTTCGCGCCCTTGAAATTTACGAACAGACGGGGAAGAAAAAATCCGAACAGGCAGACGGGGAGTCGCCGCGCTTTCCCTACGTCGCCGTCGCCTACGACTATCCGCGCGAGCAGCTCTATGCAAGGATCGCGCTTCGTACCGACCGCATGCTGGAGCGCGGCCTTGTTGAGGAAGTGCGTTCGCTTCTCGAGAGCGGGGTCTCGGCGGATGCGCAGAGCATGCAGGGAATCGGTTACAAAGAGACGGCCGAATTTTTGAAAAACGGCGATAATTTAAGTACTCTGTCAGACATAATTAAGAAAAATACCCGCAATTACGCCAAACGCCAGCTCACATTTTTCAAAAAAACGCCGGGACTTGTTTGGTTGGAGCCGCACGCGGGCGCAAATGAGGTGAAAGAAATTTATGAACGTCAATGAACGGATCGCGGCCGCGGAGGCGGCGCTCAGCGAACAATTTATGGCGATCGACGAGGTCGCGCTCTTCAATCAGGAAAAGGTGCTCTCCGCGTTTCGGAAGGAGCAGATTGCCCTGCGGCACTTCCTTCCCTCCACGGGCTACGGCTACGGCGACGAGGGGCGCGAGGCGCTCGGGCGCGTCTATGCGGATACGTTCGGCGCGGAGAGGGCGATCGTCTCTCCCGCGCTGCTCTCGGGAACGCATGCGCTCACCGTTGCGCTCTTCGGCGTATTGCGTCCGGGAGATAAAATTCTGTTCCTCACGGGAGAACCGTATGATACCATCCGCGGCGTCATTTGGGGAAAGGGCAACGGATCGCTTGCGGATTTCGGCGTAACGTATGACATTCTGCCGCTCGATGCCACCGGGAAGGTGGATTATGAGGCCGCGAAGAGAGTATTATGTCAGACAGAGTATCGTATGATTTATGTGCAGCGCTCCCGCGGATACGACCTCCGCGACGCATTTACCGTCGCCGAAATCGGCGCAATGTGCGATTTCGTGCGCCGAGAAGGCTTTGCGGGCTGCATCTTCGTGGATAATTGCTACGGGGAGTTCGTGGAGACGAAAGAGCCCACCGAAGCGGGCGCCGACCTCATCGTGGGCAGCCTGATCAAAAATCCCGGAGGCGGGCTCGCGCCGACGGGCGGCTACATCGCGGGGAAAGCCGACTATGTGCGTCAATGCGAAAATCGCCTCACGGCGCCCTCCGTCGGCGGGGAGATCGGCTCTTACGCCTATGGCTACCAGCAATTTTTCCAGGGATTTTTCCTTGCGCCGCATGTCGTCGCACAGGCGCTGAAGGGGGGACTTCTCATCGGAAAATGTATGGAAATGCTCGGATATGAGAATTTTCCCGCGATCGGCGCGCCGCTTGCGGATATTACGCGCGCCATCCGCTTCGAGACGCCGGAGCAGCTCTGCGCATTCATCCAATCGGTGCAAGACGTCTCGCCCGTCGATAGTTTCGTCAAACTCGAGCCGTGGGATATGCCCGGTTATGACGCCAAGGTCATCATGGCGGCAGGGACGTTTGTGGCGGGGGCGAGCATCGAACTTTCCGCCGACGCACCCATCCGCGCGCCCTATACGGCCTATTTTCAGGGCGGCCTCACCTATGAACACTGCAAACTTGCCTGCCGCGAGATCTTAAAGAAGCTGTGCGGGCCGGAGGAAGCCTGAAGTCCGATTGGAATTGCAAACCCGCCGCTCTTGCTTCGCGGGTTCTATCGCGCTCATATTTATGATCGCGGGAACAATATTATTTTAAGGATTAAAAAACCCATTCGGGAAAGAGGCGGCGCGGGCCGTCTTTTTTCGTGCGTTTTTTGGAAAAATTTTGTAGAAAATGCTTGACAGCCCTCCAAAACGGTGATATATTTATGATATCAAAATGATATCACAATTCGGAGGGACGAATATGGAAAACAAGGGATTGAAAGTGCAAGAGTTTGATCGGATCAACGAAAGGCCCGCCCGGGCAAAGAACGGCTGGATCATGCTTGCTCTTTCCATTGCTCTGATCGTTGCGGGGATCGCGTCGGTGATCATCGGCATTGCGGGAGACCGCGGCGACGGCGTCTTGATGAGGATCATGATCCCCATCGGTTTGGTCATAGTCATTGTCGGCTCTGTGTTCTTACGCGGCCTGCGGCTACTTCAACCCAACGAGGCTTTCGTTTTTACCCTGTTCGGCAAATATTACGGAACCTTGAAGCGCGACGGATTCTTTTGGGTGAATCCATTCTGCACGACGGTCAATCCCGCAAGGAGCATGACAGACGGGTTTGCGCGCAAGATCTCGCTGAAAGCCATGACGCTCAACAATGATAAACAGAAAGTCAACGACGAAGAGGGCAATCCCATTGAGATCTCCGTCGTCGTCATCTGGCGCATTACCAATACGGCGCGCGCCGTCTTCAACGTGGAAAATTACATGGCATACCTCTCCACGCAGTGCGATGCGGCCATCCGACAGGTCGCAAGACAATATCCCTACGACGTTTCATCCAACGGCGACGAGACCTCGCTCCGCGGAAGCGCGCAGGAGATCGCGGCCGTTCTCAGGGAAGAATTGCAGCAGCGCACGGAGATGGCGGGCATCGAGGTTTTGGAGGCGCGCATCTCGCACCTTGCGTATGCGCCCGAGATCGCAGCGGCCATGCTGCAACGGCAACAGGCCTCCGCCATCATCGCCGCACGGCAGAAGATCGTGGAGGGCGCCGTATCCATGGTGCAAATGGCGCTCAATAAGCTCTCCGAGGAGGAGATCGTGGAGCTTGACGACGAACGCAAGGCCCAGATGGTCTCCAATCTTCTCGTCGTCCTCTGCGGCAACCGCGACGCCCAGCCCGTCGTCGGTACGGGAAGCATCTATTGATTTCCGCACGGGAGGGGTTGGTTTTATGAAGCGGTCGATCGGGATTGCAGTGGCGACCGTCGCGTTTTTTGCCGCCGCGACCTGCTTCGGGATCGGGCTTTGGCTCGATATGCCGTTGATGTATGGGATCGCGATCCCCGTCTTTCTCGTCACACTCAGCGTGTTTTTGAATGTATGGATGAAGTGGGCGAAGCGAAAACAGACGGACGGGGAGCGCGCAAGGCTCGACGCGCAGTTCGCGGAAGCCGGTTGCACCGTCTTGCTCTGGTACATTTCCTACGGCAAACCCTACGATCTGTGTGTTCCGAAGCGCGGCAAATGTTTTGTCGTCGATCAGTACGAGGGCGCGACGGTACGGGAAATCATTCTTGCAGGGCTAATCTCGGATGAAGGTGCGACATATGTTTCGGACGGCGTCAAGCAAATCGCAAAGGTAAATTCCGACGATGAACTCATGGAGATCTTCGACAAGCCGAATGTACGCCGCAAAATGACCGAGGCCGAACTCGTCTCGCTCCGCAGAAAGAAGTTTGTCCTCGATAAGCAACTCTATTCCAATCTTTGCACCGCAAGGCAGTTCCGCGCAGAATACAGCGCTTTCATGGCCGAAAATGAATTTATTGTTTACGAAGAAATCGGGGGCTGAAGGAGCGTTATGGAAGAGATCGTAAGGGCGGAGGGTCTCAAAAAGACTTTCACGCTCTCCAAAAAACAACAGAGGATCGAACGGACGGGGGAGACGCGCCGCGTTGCGGTAAACGGCCTCTCCTTTTCGGCGTATCGCGGGGAGATCTACGGCCTTTTGGGCCCCAACGGGGCGGGCAAGACGACGACGCTCCGCATGCTGTCCACTTTGATTAAACCCGACGAGGGAGACGCCTTTCTCTGCGGACATTCCATCGTAAAGGAACCGGAGAAGGTGCGCGACGTCATAGGCTTTTTGACGAGCGAATTAAAACTCGAAGGCTTCTTCACGCCCGATTATCTCTTCGATTTCTTCGGCGCGATGCACGGCGTGGAAAAGCAGGTTTTGGCGGAGCGGAAAAAGCAACTCTTCACCCGGTTCGGCATCGACAAGTTCGCCGAGGTCCAGGTCAAGAACCTCTCGACGGGCATGCTGCAAAAGGTCTCGCTCGTCATCTCCATCGTTCACGATCCCGCGGTCGTGATCTTTGACGAACCCACGAACGGTCTCGATGTGCTTACGGCCAAGGTCGTCACCGATTTCCTTTCCGAGCTCAAGGCGATGGGGAAGAGCATTCTGCTCTCGACGCATATCTTCTCGCTTGTCGAAAAACTGTGCGACCGCGTGGGAGTCATCATCGACGGCAAACTTGCCGCCGAGGGGACGCTCGAAGAGGTGGGCAAGGGAGATCTCGAGACCGCGTTTTTCGATCTCTACCATGCGATCAAGGGGGAAATCGTATGAAGTTCATGGCGCTCATCAAGAAAGAATTTCATCGCTTTTTCCACGATCCCCGGCTCATCGTCACCATGTTGCTTCCCGGCATCATCATCTTTTTGATCTATACCGTCATGGGCAACGTGATCGGAGGGAGCGAGGTTGAAACATACACATTCAAGGTCTATCTTTCCGGCCAATCTGCCGTGACACAGGTCATCGAGACCGCGGCGGAGTCGGCCGGCCACACTCTCGAATGGCTTCCGCTCGAAGACGAAGAGGAGGCGCGCGCGGCCGTAAAATCGGGCGAGGCGACCGCGATCTTGGCTTTCTCGGAGAATTTCGACGGCTTTGACGGGGCGGAACGCGGCGAAGTCAAACTCATCTACGACGCCATGGAGCAAGCGAGCAGTTTCTTTTACGCACTCTCCGCGTCGATTCTGGAGCAATACGGCATGCGCTTCGCCATCGTCTCCGAGAGTCTCTCGACGGATGATGCGATCGGCGTGGAGGTCATGACGCAGATCTTGCCGTTTCTCCTCGTCTGTTTTATCTTTTCGGCGTGCATGTCCGTCACCCTCGAATCGGTGGCGGGGGAGAAGGAGCGGGGAACGCTCGCGACCATTCTCGTCACGTCGGCAAAGCGGTCGCACATCGCTCTCGGGAAGCTCGTCCCGCTCTCCTGCATCTCCATGCTCGGCGCACTCTCGAGCTTTTTGGGCGTGGCGCTCTCCATGCCCAAGCTCATGGGCGTCTCCCTCGGCTTTTTGGGCGGCTACAGCGTCTGGAGCTATATTTTGCTGCTCGTCCTCATTCTGAGCACGGTTCCGCTCGTTGTCGGTGCGATCGCGTCCGTTTCGGCGCTCTCCCGTTCCGTAAAGGAGGCCACGGCCTATACGAGCGTCCTCATGATCTTTACGATGGTCATCTCGCTCGTTGCGGCCTTCATACCCGCGATCGGGGACTGGGTCGTCTTCATACCCGTGCTCAACGCCGTGGTCGTGATGCAGGGAGTTCTTGCGGGCGGACTGCCCGTCTGGCAGTCGTTGGTCGGCGTGGGGCTCAATCTCGCCTATACCGCGCTCCTCGTATTTGCGATGACGAAGATGCTCTCGAGCGAAAAAATTATATTTGGGAAGTAAACGGAAATGGATGAGTTTCTCAGATTGTTTCTTACCGGCAAACGCGCCGAAAATATGGAGAAATTTCGCCGTGTAGCCGCCATTTTTGGTTTGATCGGCGCAATTTTGACGTTGGTACCCGTCTTTTTTACCATTGTCGTGGAGAATGTGCCGCTCACGGTCGTTTTCTCCGTACTCGGCGTCTTGTTCGGCGCGGCAACCGCATTTTTGAAATATTACGAAGCGGCGTATGCGCAAATCCTCGTCGGACTTCAAAACGAGGCGAATACCTACGAAATGCGCGGGGAGGAGCGGACGCGCAATGAAAGGCTCTATGCCGCCTGGACGGAGACGCTCGGGAAACGGAGCGTTTTTCGGCCGCTTTCCGCCGCACTGACGGGGTTCTCCTATTTGCTGCTCGCCGTTTCCGCCATCGTCTGCGCGGTATATTCGCTTCCTTCAGTCGTCCTATTCGTGACCTGCCTCGTGTTCGGCATTCTCGTCGGCGTCGCCTCCGGGATGTCGGCGATCGCCGAAGGGCGCGCCAGATCGGCCCTCTATGAGCGCGCAGAACGGGAGATCGGCGAGATCAAGCGCGAAAAATTCGGACTTTCCGAAAAGAAAATTTTCGCCGAAGCGGAAAACGCGCGCGGATTTTCCTGTCTTCCGTTCTCCGTTGCCATGTTTTTGAAGGAAGACGTCGAGAAAGAGGACTTTTGCGCCGTATCGAAGAAGAGCGATATTGCCGCCTTTGCGGTCGGTCTCGCGTTGGGCGTCTCCCTTCTCCTTCCGGTCCTGTTGGCGGGCGTATGGGAAAAGCTCGGCTCGACCGCCGTTTGGCTGCTCGCGGGAAGCGTCCTCGCCGTCGCGGTCGGCGTATTGTTTGCCATCGTCTTTCCGCTCGAGACCAAGAAGCGGGAGATCTACAAACGAAATTATGAGAAACTCGGGGAAGGGGAGGCGGACGGGCTCCGCAAGCAACTGCAAGCGGCGTGGATCCGCTCGCAGAAAGCGGGGAACCTCATGTTCTTTATAGCCTTAGCGGCTCCCGTGACGCTCGGCGTCATCCTCGGGCTCATCGGATATTTCAAGACGGCGGAGGCCCTTCTTGCGGAGAGCATTGGGAGCTGCATCATGGCATTTCTCGTCCCCGCCGCGATCATTTCGATCGTCATCTGGATCATCATGTTTGCCTGCTATCGGAGAAAAGTGCGTCCCATCGAGGCGCAACTGAAAGAGATACTCTATGAGGAGGGGAAATGAAGGAGCCGGAGAAAAACAAAAAGCAAATACCGCTTCGGCTTTCGTCCTCGCTCTATGCCGATCTCATGCGCTGGGCGGAGGATGATTTTCGCTCGCTCAACGGACAGATCGAGTACCTTCTCACGGAGGCCGTCCGCAAGCGAAATGGCAAGAAGGGCGAAAAGCGTGACGATATGCCCAATTAAAACACATTTTGCGAAGTATTATGTTTGACATAATATCGGAAATCTGAGGAATATGAAGAATATCTATACATTTTGTGAATCGAAGACGGGAGATCCGGAGAAGCCTGAGGGCGAGGAATTTATCGTCAAGCGACTGGATCCGGAACTTGCGGCGAAACATGAAGCGCTCCGTAAAGAAGCCGAGAGGCTTGCGGAGAACGCCACGCTTCCGAAATGGCTCCAATATGTCACTTTGGGATTTTTGCTCGTCGGAATGGCCCTGTTTTTGGGCGCGCTCGAGGCGCTCACGGACAGTGACGTGGAATACGAAGTCATGGTGAAAAACGGCGTTTGGTGGTTTTTCGGGGCGGGCGCCGCACTGCTCGCCGTCGGGGGCGCCTTGATGGTTTTCTCCGTGATCCGGCGGAAAAGCGTGATGTCGGACTCGGCATACCGGGATTTCGATGAACGAAACGCGCGGCACATGGTGGCCGCAAGGGAGAATTTGCTCGTTCCCGCGGAGGCGTTTCCCATCGACGTGTTTTGCGAGCGCTACACCTTTTTGTTCAAGCACCGCATGAAAATGAATGTCTGTCAGGAAAATTATGTGTACCGTGACGGGACGGCCCTCTGCCTTGCCGGCGCCGAATATGTTGTCCGCATCCCATGGGAGAAGATCGAGCGCGTCGAACGCGTCGAACGAAAAATCGCATTTGTGAATTGGAACAAGCCGGAGCCCGCTAAATCTTTCGTCTATTACAAGGTATATAAGGTCCGCGAGAATCAAAACGGGCAGTATTATGTGAAACCTTATTACCGCATTGTCATCCGCGGCGGCGAGACGTGGGAGCTTCTGATCCCTTCTTACGATTACGATAAGCTCGTTCCGCTCCTCGGGAGCAGCGGCGAGGCCTATGTGACGGTGAAGAAGTGACGGCGCATTATAACAACATTTCCATGAAAAAGAGGTAAAATATGAAAGTTTTATTGTTCAACGGCAGCCCGAGAGCTGACGGCTGTACGTTTACGGCCCTGTCCGAGGTCGCAAGCGTGTTGCATGAGGAGGGGATCGAGACGGAGATCCTGCAAATCGGGAACAGACCGGTGCAGGACTGCATCGCCTGCGGCGGATGCGAAGAGACGGGGAAGTGCGTCTTTTCGGGTGACTGCGTCAACGAATGGATCGAAAAGGCCGCTTCGTCGGACGGTTTCCTGTTCGGGACGCCCGTCTATTATGCACATCCGTCGGGGAGAATGTTGTCCGCGATGGACAGGATGTTCTATGCGGGCGGGGAAAATTTTGCCCATAAGCCCGCCGCAGTCATCGCCTCCGCGCGGAGGGCGGGAACGACCGCAACTCTCGACGCAATGGCGAAACATCTCGGGATCTCACAGATGCCGGTGGCGTCGTCCACGTATTGGAACATGGTCCACGGAAATTCCCCCGAAGAGGTCAGAAAGGATCTCGAGGGGATGCAGACGATGCGCAATATCGGGAGAAACATGGCTTGGCTCTTGAAATGCATCGAAGCGGGCAGACGCGAGGGGATCGGAACGCCCCGGACGGAAAAAACAGTTTACACCAATTTTATCCGATAATGTTCCCGGCAGTAAGGAAGCGGGCGGCAATGATGCCGCCCGCTTGATATTTTCGCCTGAAAACCAATTTAACGATGATTTCCGGCCCATTATAGCCTGTTCGGATCTTCCTGCCGGATAAGCCGATAACCCGCCTTGGGTTTTCTTCGGAAGAAGTCGATCCGTCCGCCGAACTTGAAAACAACCACGAACGCCGCGATCGCGAGGACGGTGACTACGATGACGATGATGGCCCAGGCGTCAAGCGTCTCGGCGCGCACGCGGGACCAAAGTTCGTTGATGCGCTTGCTGGCTTCCTTGTCGTAATAATCCATGACCGCACAGCGCGAGATCACCTCTTCGGGCGGGAATTGCGCATAGAGTTGTCGGCTCGTGGCCTGTTCCCGATCGGCCCAAATGGAGGTCTTCTCGCCGAAGAAGTACGAAAGATCGTATTCCACGGTATCCTCCGCGCCCTCCTCTTCTCCGTAGAGGTAATCGGCATAGTCGAGCATTTCCATGTTTTCTCCCGAAATGACGGAAGTATAGCCGATGTAATAGCTGTTGCGCATGGCGTTTTGGGGCATGGAGAGGAAATTGACGAAGGCTTGGGCGGCCTTTTTGTTGGCGCCTTTGGGCATGACCCAGCCGTCGAACCAAAGATTGGTGCCTGCCTTGGGGACGTAGTAATTGAGCGACATCGCAGTTTCGCTGTCTCCGTCCTCCGTTTCGCCGCTTTCGGCGAGGTCGAGCGCGTAGACCGCGTCGCCGCTCCACGCGTAGTTGAGCCAAATCGTCCCGTTCACCATGTCTGATTTTCCCGTATCCGTCTCAAAGCTGTAGATATTCTTTTTGATATCCATGAGGACGGGTTCGACTTCGGAAATGGTCTTGTCATCGGTAGCATTGAAGACGGCGGTGAGCCGTTCGACGTAGTCTTCCGCACCTCTGTCGAGCGAAAGAAGGTCGTTTTGATAAGCTACGCCGAGCGCGGCAAAATATGTGTCACGCACATTATCCTTGGCGGTGATCTTCCCGGATACCTCGGGACTTGTGAAGATTCCCCAGTCGCGCTCTTCCAGCAGTTCCCCGATGGTTCCGTCCATGGCCTCTGGGTTGTATACGAAGCCCGTGGTACCCCACATGTAACCGGCCGCATAGTCGCGCCAAAGAATGGGTTTGCCCGCGTCGTCGTTGCGAAGTTCGAGGCCCGAGTTGGTCGCAAATTTATCCCGGATGAAGGGGGATACGTTGCGGACATAGTAATTTTCCGGATCGGCTTTGTCGAAGAAACTTTCGTCGTACTTTTCCAACCGGTCTTCTGCGGCCAGCTTCATGATCATGTAGTCCGAGGGGCACAGGAGGTCGTATTCATTGCCGAGCACGATCTCATTGTACATATCTTCGTTGGTGCCGAACGTGGAATATTCCACGCGGATCTTCTGGCCGTATTTGTTTTCATACCATCTGCAGAAGTCGTCTAAGATCGCGCTTCCTTCCTCGGAGAGGGGCGTACCCATCGTCTCCTCATACCAAGCGCGATACGAGCCGTCGGTATCGAACTCCTCGAGCTCATCACAGAGAAACGTCCCGCTTCCGCCCTCGTCGATATACTCCTCCCAGTTGTAGACGCGGAGCACGGTGGTGCCGCCGTTTCCGCATCCGCCGAGCACGGAGAGCGTCGGGAGCGTGAGGAATGCCGCAAGGGCGAGACTTACCGCCTTTTTTGCTTTCATTTGCGCGCCTCCTTCTTTTTGAATCCGGTGAGGTTGGAGACGAGCACGAAGAGCAGGATGACCATAAAGAGGATGGTGGTAAGCGCCCAGAAAGAGGAGAGCGTCACGGCTGTGTGCGCATTTCCCTTGGTCGTCGCGTTGTAGACATAGGTGGAAATGGTCTCGAACCCGGTGGGGCGGGTGTACATGGTGACAATGTAATCGTCGAGCGAGAGCGTAACGGCGAGCATGAAGCCGGAGAGAACGCCCGGGATGATCTGCGGAAGCACCACCGTAAAGAGCGCTTTCGCGGGGGAGGCACCCAAATCGAGCGCGGCCTCATAGAGGGAGTTGTCCATCTGCTTGAGCTTGGGAATGACGGACAGCACGACGAACGGCGTGCAGATGACCATGTGTCCGATGAGGAGCGTAAAATAGGACTTCCCGATCCCCACGGCGACAAACGTGACGGCCAATGCCAGCGCCGTCACGATCTCGGCGTTGATGACGGGGATCTGGGAGACGCCGTTGATGGCGGTCCGAAGCCGTTTTTTGCAGTAGAACATGCCGAGCGCGCCCAGCGTTCCGAGTACCGTGGAGAGGAGCGCCGCAAGGAAGGCCAACAGGAACGTATTTCCGATCATGTTGAGCACTTTGGGATCGGCAAACAGTTGCGCATAGTGCGTCAGGGAAAATCCCTCGAAGCGCCCGATCATGTTGGTCTTATCGAAGCTGTAAACGGCAAGGAGCAGAATGGGCAAATAGAGGAAGAACAGGACGATCCCGACAAACAGCGCCTTGAGACAGGCCGAGAGAATGCGTTTCTTGTTCATAGATTGGCCCCCCTTGCAGTTTCTTCGGCCTGAAAGCCGCCCGTCAGCCATGTGGACAGGAAGACGACAACGAGAAGCACGAGCGCGACCATCGAGCCCATGTGCCAGTCATTGCCGAAGTAGTCGTAGATGAATTTCCCGACGATGGTGACCTTGGCATTCCCGAGCATATCCGAGACGACGTAATTGGTCATCGAGGGGAGGAACACCATCGTCACGCCGCTCATGACGCCCGGCATGGAGAGCGGAACGGTGACGCGCCAAAAAGTCGCAAAGCCGCTTGCGCCGAGGTCGGCGCTCGCTTCATACAGCGACGGGTCGATCTTGAGCATCGTCGTATAGAGCGGCAGGATCATAAAGGGCAGAAAATCGTAGACCATGCCGAAGACTGTCTTGAAATAGTTGGCGTTTGCGAGCCAGTCCATGCCGCCGAGCGTCGAGAGAAGATTGAAGAGCTCCCGGATGGCATTGACGCGGAGCACGAAGTTGATCCACATGGGCAGCACGAAGAGCATCAGGATGACATACTTCTTTTTGAGGGTGCTGCGCGCAAGGATGTAGGCGACGGGATAGGCGATCGCGAGCGATACGACCGTCGTGACAAGGGCGATGACGAGGGAGTAGACGATGGTCGAGAGCTTGGTCGGATCGGAGAAGAATTGGATGAAGTTGGTGAACGATATGCGCATCTCGCTGTCCGTGAACGCGTAAAAAAGAATGACGAGCATGGGGACGATCACGAAAAAGATCAGGAAGACAACATACGGGATGCAGAGCGTCTTGCGGGAAAAGCGGGGGAGTTTCATCTTTTTTTCTCCTCCACGTGCTTCAGGGACAGCTTGATTTTGTCCTTGGGGATCATGACGGATACGAAATCGTTTTCGTTCCAGAGATCGTCCGTGGCAAACACAAAGTCCTCTTCGCTTTCGTCCGTGCGGACGATAAGGCGGTAGTGATCGCCCTTATAAATAATGGAAATGATGTGCCCCGTGGTGCCGCCTGCCTCGGCGTCGTCACTGATCTCGATATCGTGCAGCCCGACTTCGACTTTGACTTCGGTATCGGTCAGATCGATCTTTTCGCCGGCCGCCGTGATGAGATATTCTTCGTCGTCGATGTGGCTTCCGGGATAGAGTTGGGTCACGTCGCATGCAAATTCGCCGTCGGCGAACCGCACGGTGTTGTGCTTGGTAATGACGCCGTCGAAGACGTTGGTCGTATATTTGGGCTTCATCAAGTGGATGCCGTCGGGGGCGATGTTCATGCCGATTTTTTCGCCCACATTGCGGCTTGCCGTCGAATTGATGACGAGTTCGAATTTCCCGACTTGCGCCGTGATCTCATAGTGGATTCCCTTGAAGACGACGGAGATGACTTCGCCGGTCAGTTTTCCGTCCTCCGGCGCGCACATTTGAATATCTT
Source organism: uncultured Clostridia bacterium (assembly GCA_947627565.1). Lineage (GTDB taxonomy): Bacteria > Bacillota > Clostridia > Christensenellales > Borkfalkiaceae > Gallimonas. Next base: position 17,882 of record CANQWO010000004.1, on the reverse strand, counting down.
CCGGGCGCACGACGACGTCGACGGGCTCGTTGAGGCCAAATTCGTCGAGACAATCGAACGTTTTTCCGCAGAATTTTACCTTCTTGTCTCCGACGACCGTGCCGTTCATGATGTTGCTCTCGCCGATAAAGTCGGCGACGAACGTGTTGGACGGCTCGTTGTAGATCTTGGCGGGAGTCCCGATCTGTTGGACGACGCCGTCCGCCATCACGACGATGGTATCGGACATGGTGAGCGCCTCCTCTTGGTCATGGGTGACATAGATGAACGTGATCCCGAGGCGGCGATGCATCTCTTTGAGTTCGATCTGCATCTCTTTGCGCATCTTGAGATCGAGCGCGCCGAGCGGCTCGTCGAGCAGTAAGATCTCCGGTTCATTGACAATAGCTCGCGCAATGGCGACGCGTTGCTGCTGTCCGCCGGACAAGGTGGAGATGGAGCGCTTTTCGAATCCCTCGAGATCGACGATCGAGAGCGCCCGCCCGACTTTTTCGGCGATCTCCTTTTTCGAGAGCTTTTCCTTTTTTTGGTAGCGCTCGCCCTGCTCGTTCTCATAGGTGTTTACGACTTTCTTGCATTTGAGGCCGTAGGCGATGTTCTCAAACACGTTGAAATGGGGGAAGAGCGCATAGCGCTGAAAAACGGTATTGACGGGGCGCTTGTTGGGCGGGAGAAGGGAGATGTCCTTGCCGTTCAATAGGATCTTGCCGCTTGTGGGCAGATCGAAGCCCGCGATCATGCGCAGCGTCGTCGTCTTCCCGCAACCGGAGGGGCCGAGAAAGGTAATAAACTCTCCCTTATTGACGTAGAAACTTACGTCGTCGATGACAAGATTGTCGTCGTAGTACTTGGTGACATTCTGTAACTCGATGATGTGTTCCGCCATTGAAATCTCCTGTATATCACTTATTTTGCTTTTCGAAAGGGATAATTACTGGGATATGCAAAGTATTATGCCAGACATACTACTTTGTAAATCCATAAGTACGGTTAAAAATTGGGCGGGGTAGAGACCCAGAGAAACTTCGCCTTGGATTTTCCGAGATTGACGATGGCATGCTCTTTGTTCGCCGTGAAATAGAAACTCTCGCCCTTTTTGGCGACCCACTTTTTCCCCGCGCGCACGATCGCGATGCGGCCTTCGAGCACATAGCCGAACTCCTCTCCCTCGTGGGGGAAGTCCGGTTGGGTCGACGCGCCCGCGTCCAGCGTTACCAAGACAGGTTCCATCAAGTTTTTCTGCGCATTGGGAATCAGCCACGAAAACATCATGCCTTCCGATTGCTTATCGATATATTCCGCGTCGGTAAAGACGATCTTTTCTTCGGCTTCCTCATGAAAGAAATCGGAGAGATTGCTTCCGAGCGCGTTGAGAATATCGATGAGCGTGGCGATCGAAGGGCTGGTCACATCGTTTTCCAGTTGGGAAATATAACCTTTTGTCAGCTCGCAGCGGTCGGCAAGTTCCTCTTGCGTAAGATTTTTTTGTTGCCGCATATCGCGAAGTTTTGTGCCAAGTTCCATTGCGGATCTCACCCGTCCTGTTTAGTATTTCTGAACTTTTGGGCATTTTTTATCGAACTTTCGTAAAACTAAACCAAAAGTTTAATAAAAATAAACTCACAACGTGAGAAGTATAGTACTTTTCCATGGCGATGTCAACTGTTTGAACGGCGAAAAAGGCAAAAAAATTGCCCCATACGCAAGAAAAATCGCATTCATACGGATGGGGGACTGAAGAATATAAATATAATGTATAAAATACAGTAATATAATCACAAAAGGCAAAAAGGAGCATGAAAAAACGCCCGCGTATCAGCGGGCGCCGGTTTCGTGAGTTTTACGCAACAAGGCCGGAGAGTTTCTTCGCGAGCTTGGCCTTCTTGTTCGAAGCGTTGTTCTTATGAATGATGCCTTTGGTGACCGCAGAATCGATCGCCGAAACTGTTTCGGGATAGAGTTTTGTGGCAAGCTCCTTATCTCCCGCGTTGACGGCGGCAAGGAATTTCTTGATCTGCGTCTTGAGGGCGGACTTTACGGCTTTGTTCTCGGCGGTTTTCTTTTCGGTAACCAAAACGCGCTTCTTTGCGGACTTGATGTTGGGCACGGTATCTATACTCCTTTGATCTGTTTCATTAATAACCTTGACTATTTTAACATAAAATAAATCCCTTGTAAACTGTTTTTCAAGGAAAAAGCCAAAAAATTCGTAAAATTTTCCGCAAGGAGGGGTGAATCATGGAAAATTTTCCGCGCATCGGCATCTTTGACAGCGGGATCGGCGGCTTTTCCGTACTCTATCATTGTCTTCGCTTGATGCCCGATGCGACTTATTTTTACTACGGCGACAATGCACGTGCGCCCTATGGGAGCCGTTCGCGCGAGGAGATCGCTTCTTTTACGCGGGAGGCGCTGATCGAACTGGAAAAATGCGGCGTTTGCGCCGCGATCTTGGCCTGCAACACCGCGACGGCGGCCTGTCTCGAGGAAATGCGGGCCGGGTTTGCATTTCCCATCCTCGGGGTCGAACCGGCGATCGGGCCCGCGGCGAGGGAATGCGCGCGCATCCTCGTGCTCGCGACGCCGTATACGGCGTCCAGCATGCGTTTAAGACGTCTGATTTCGAACTATCCGCAGCGGCAATTTACCGTTTTCCCGGCGCCTGCGCTTGCGGATGCGATCGAACGCCGCTTTCTGCACGGCGCTTCCCTGGAACTTGGCCGCCATCTGCCCCAAGGCGGGGGATGGGACGGCGCGGTGTTGGGATGTACGCACTATTCGTTGATCCGCAGAGAGATCTCGGGAACTTTGGGGATCCCCGTCTATGACGGAGCAGAGGGGACGGCGCGGCACCTCTTGGATATCGTGAAAACAGGGATTATTGACCACTCACATCCCCTGAAAAATCCGAACAATTGTTTTACTTCAAATTGCAATAGTTTTTTGAAAAAAGAGGTCATATTTCTCGGAAGTGGACAATCATTCAACAAAAATTTGTTTGTTTCGAACGTTTGTTTTAATTTTATCTAAAAATTTTTCGCGAAATTTACTATTATTTGACCTGAAAGGGTTGACAGTGGTCAAAAGTGGTGATATAATAAAACTCGTAACAACGCCGAATGGCTGAGAGGTACCATGAAATACTTGACGGGGAGCGTAGAACACGCGCTTGACGGAAAAAACAGAATACGCATCCCCAAGAAATTCAAGGATGCCTTTGGAGAAGACGAGACGCTCTACTTTGTGCGCTATACCGGCGGCTGTATTGCCGTCTATCCGAAATCTTCCATCGATGAAAGATTGGAAGCGCTCAAGGATATCAAATCGGACAACAAGGAGCTGCTTCGGGCCAAGCGTGCGATCCTCGGCGCCATTCAGGAAGTGGAAGAAGACAACCAGGGCAGAACGACGCTCTCCGCCGAACTGCGCGAATACGCGGGGATCGACAAGACGGTGCTCACGATCGCCATGGGGGATTATCTCGAGATCTGGTCGCCCGAACGCTATAAGAGCGAAACCGGTGCGATGTCGCTCGAAGACGCCTACGGCGTTCTGCCTTTCTGATGAGCGGCTACCATCAGCCCATACTGTTGGATCGGGTCATCGAAGGGCTGAAGCTCAAGGACGGCGGCGTCTATCTCGATTGCACCTTGGGGGGCGGAGGCCATTCTTACGGGATCCTTTCCTCGAACCCCAATGTTCGTCTCATCGGCACGGATCGGGATGGAGAAGCCATTGAAGAGGCGGCCCGCCGTCTTGCTCCGTTTGCGGGAAGATTTTCCCTGCACAGGACCGATTATAAAAATTTCGAAGATGTACTCAGGGAAGAGGGGATTGATGCGCTCGACGGATTTCTGATCGACTGCGGGATCTCTTCTCACCAGATAGACGATGAACGGCGCGGATTTGCCTACCGCAGCGACGGCGCTCCGCTCGACATGAGAATGGATACGCGCCAACAGCTTACGGCCGAGATCGTCGTCAACGAATATCCGGAAGAGGCGTTGAAACGGATCTTCCGAGAGTACGGCGAAGAGACGTTCGCCGCACCGATCGCAAGACGCATCGTGCTTGCGCGTGAAAAGAACAAGATCCGGACGACGGGGGAGCTTCGGGACCTCGTCGAGGGGGGAATCCCCGCAAAGTTCCGTTCTGCGGCCTGCGCGCGGAAAGTCTTTCAGGCCATCCGCATCGAGGTCAACGGCGAGCTCGACGGATTCCGCGAATGCGTGGTAGGCCTCCTTCGCCGCTTGAAACCGGACGGAAGAGCTTGCGTCCTCACATTTCATTCTCTCGAAGACCGCGTTGTGAAGAAAGTCTTCCGCGATCTGAGCACAGAGTGTACCTGCCCGAAGAATTTCCCCGTCTGCGTATGCGGGAAGAAAAAGGAGATCGAGATCATTACACCAAAACCTCTTACGGCTTCGCAGGAGGAGATAGAAGAAAACCCGCGCAGTAAGAGCGCAAAATTGAGGATCGCCCGAAGAGTATGAATGAACGGGGGACGGGCGGAATAAGATAAGGAGAATCACCATGGCCGATCGGATCATAGATACCAACGAGACCGTAGCAATAACCAACAACGTTGACCGTGAGCGGGAGAGAGCGCGTATGGAACACGAGGGGAAAATCGCGGAGAACTACAAAAAACTCCTCGACCAATCCGTATCCGTGCGGGAACGTGCGCCCGTGGTGACGCCTGCGCCCGAAAAACCGGTGCAGGAGTCCCGTCCGCCCATGATCCGTACAGAGATCGGCGCAGATAACAACGCGCGCATCCACAGCTACCGTCAGCCGCCCGCACCCGCAAAGACACGCCTCTTCGAGGACGTGCACTATGTGCAGGGGAGCTATATGACGGGACACGCGGAGGCCGTTGCCCCGTCGCCCGTCTTTGCGCCCGCACCCGCCGTGCAAACGGAAATGTACGTGCCCGCGCCGGCGCCCGCGGAAACTTTTGCGCCCGCGGCGGCTTCGGAAGACGAGTTGATGCCCACACCGCTCACGATGCGTCATCGCAGAGAGGAGGCCGAGGCGGTCGCGCAGGAGACCGGCGTAGGATTTTGGGCCGCGCTTTCCTCCAAGACCAAGCTCGCATTGGCGGCCATTGCGGCGGCGATCGTGGTCTGCGTGATGATCATTTGCATCAACACCGCAGCGCTTGGTTCGATGAACCGCGGGATCGCGGAGCGTCGTTTGGAGCTCGATCGGCTCGGAAGAGAATACCGTCAGGTCCAGCAGCAAATCGAAAGGGCCACGGATCCCGATAACGTAGACAATTGGGCGCAACAGAGCGGAATGGTGAAAGATTGACCGTTCGGAGGAACTGAAAATCAAAAAGACGGATGTATCGATTTCTGTCTTACAAAAGAGGTTATTTGCCGTGATTTTGGCGATAACCTTTCTTTTTTGCATTTTTTTGGGGAGATTTTTATATATTCAGCTCATATGGGAGGACGATCTGCACTATCTCGCGCTCGACCAATGGACGCGGGAGATCCCGGTGAACGCGGGGCGGGGTGCCATTCTCGATGTCAACGGAACGCTGCTCGCGGGCAACCGCGCGGGCTATGGCGTCTATGCGCGCGCGAATGCCGTGGATGACGCCGAGGGAGCGGCCGCACTGCTCTCCGACCTCCTCGCCTCCCCTTACGACGCGCTTCTTGAAAAGCTGTCCGACCGCTCGAAATCGGAGATCGTCCTTGCCCGAAGGACCACGAAGGAGGTGGTCCAATCGCTTGCGGAGCACGAACTCAAGGGAATTTATTACGCCCGCAACGACGAACGTGTCTATCCATACGGCGCGCTGGCCTGTCAGGTGATCGGCTTTACGGCCTACGACCGAAACGGCACGACCGGCGTCGAGGGATACTATAATTCCTATCTTGCGGGAGAAAACGGGGAAATTTTGTTTGAAACCGATCTCGTCGGCGTGGATCTCGAGGGAGCGTCGGCCGCATATATCCCCGCCGCCGACGGGCTCAATGTCAGACTTACCCTCGACTATCGCATCCAGGCCTGTGCCGAGGCGGTCATGGCGCGGGTGCTTGCGGAAACCTCCGCAAAGGCGGCGCGCGCCATTGTGCTCGACCCCAATGATTTTTCCATTCTCGCCATGGTCAATTTGCCCTCGTATGACCTCAACGAAATCCCGCGCGACGACTTATCCGTGCTCAATGCGCTCACGCGGAATGCGCTGGTTTCCGACATCTATGAACCCGGCTCGACGTTTAAGATCGTCACCGCGGCAGCCGACATCGAGGAGTACTATCAGGGGCATAGGGCCTTGGATCCGAAGACGTATGTCTTTTCGAGCGCCAGAACGCGCGTCGTCGACGGTACGACCATTCGCTGTTGGAGCGACCATAAAAACGGAAAACATGCGAACGAGACGTTGGCCGAAGCGCTCAACAATAGCTGCAATCCCTGTTTCGTCGACATCGCATTGACGCTCGGAAAGCAAACTTTTTATGATTATCTTGCGAAATTCCGCTTCGGAAGGGCGACGGGGGTGGATTTTTCGGGGGAGGCCATCGGGATGCTGTTGCCGGAATCCGCGCTCCGGGATTGCGATTTTGCACGCATCGGATTCGGACAATCCATCGCGGTGACGCCCTTGCAATTGGCATGCGCCGCGGCCTCCGCCGTCAACGGCGGCAACTATTACGCGCCGCGCATCGTCTCGGAAATCTTTTCTTCCGACGGCTCCGTTCGGGAAAAGATGCCCGTGTCGCTGGTCGGCAAGACGGTGAGCGAGCGGACTTCGGCGCTCCTCTCCGAGATGCTCGAGGGCGTGGTGCGCGACGGAAGCGGGAAGAAGGCCTTTATCGAAGGATATCGCGTGGCCGGGAAGACGGGGACGGCGCAAAAGTATGAAAACGGCGCGATCGCGCAGGGGAAATATGTCTCCTCCTTCCTCGGGTATTTCCCCGCAAACGCACCGCGCTATCTGGCGCTCGTGATCGTAGACGAACCGCAGGGCAGTTACTATGGCTCCACGGTCGCGGCGCCCTGCGCGAAAGAGATCTTCGAGGGGATCATTGATATCATGAACATTCCGGAGGTAGCGGTATGAAACTTTCAGAGCTTGCCAAAGAAGTGCGCGGGAAATGCAGCGGCGAGGCGGAGATCGGATCGCTCGCGACGGATAGCCGGGTCGTCGGGAAAGGGGATCTGTTTTGCTGTTTTTGCGGGACGCACACCGATTCCCACGCCTTTGCGCAGATGGCCGAGGAGCGCGGCGCGGCGGCCGTTCTCGCCGAACACGATACGGGCGTCGGCATCCCGCAGTTGATCGTTCCCGATGCGCGGGAAGGGATGGCGCGGGCGGCCGCGGCGTTTTACCGCCACCCCGAGCGCGATCTCCACATGATCGGCGTGACGGGGACCAACGGGAAGACAACGGTCACGCATATGCTCTTCTCCATTTTGACGGAAGCGGGTCGGCGGGCCGGACTCATCGGCACGTTGGGGGCGAAATACGACCATGCCGTCGTTCCGCCCGCTTTGACTACGCCCGATCCCGTCGCGCTGTTTTCGCTCCTCTCCGAAATGCGGAGAACGGGCACGGATACCGTCGTCATGGAAGTTTCCGCGCATGCGCTTGCGCTCAAAAAGGTTGCGCCCATCTGCTTCGACGTCGCGGTCTTTACCAATCTCACGCAGGATCATCTCGACTTTTTCGGCGATATGCAGTCCTATGGGGCCGCGAAGGCGGCGCTCTTCACGCGCGCACATTGCAGGGACGCCGTTCTCAATGCCGACGATGCCTTTTCCCGCACCGTCGAAATGCCCGCGGCCACCTACGGGTTGGAGTGTCCCGCGGACAATTTTGCCCTCATCGAAGAGGAATCGCTCGAAGGCACCCATATGCTGCTCAATTTGGAGGACGATCTCATCGAAGTGCGGCTGCCTATGGCCGGGCGCCATAACGTCTACAATGCACTGGCTGCCGCCGTGTGCGCGCGCAGAATGGGCGTCTCGAGCGACGCCATCGCCCGCGGACTCGCCAAGGTAAACGTGGAGGGGCGGCTGGAGCGCGTTGCGGCATGCGGCGGGGCGGACATCTTTGTGGATTTTGCCCACACGCCCGACGGGATCCTGCGCTCGCTGGAAGCGCTTCGGCCGTACTGCAAGGGGAGATTGATCCTTTTATTTGGATGCGGAGGCAACCGCGACCGCGCGAAACGGCCCATCATGGGGGAGATCGCGGCTTCGCATGCGGATTTTGCCGTGATCACTTCGGACAATCCCCGTTTCGAAGACCCGGCGGCGATCATTGCGGAGATCGAAGAGGGGTATCGGAAGATCTCCTCGCATTACGTCGCCATCGAAGAGCGCGAAGAGGCGACGAAATATGCGCTCGGGATGCTTTCTCGCGGCGACATTCTGCTCGTCGCCGGGAAAGGCGGCGAGGAAGAACAGGAGATCATGGGTATCAAGTACTCCTATAACGACAAAACTATGATAAAGTCGCTCTTGGAGAAAGATTGATGCGGGAAATCCTTATCGTTGCCCTGATCGCATTTGCCTTGTCCGTCTGTCTGTGCGCGGCGGCCGTTCCGCTCCTCAAAAGGATTGGCGCAGGCCAGAATATTCTCTCCTATGTCACGGAACACATGAACAAAAGCGGGACGCCTACGATGGGCGGCCTTGCTTTTATTCCCGCCGCGATCTTTGCGGCTCTCTTGGTCGTCGTGCCGTTCGGCGGTACGGACAAGCCCTTCCGCGTCGCGCTGGCCGTCGGCGTCGGATATCTGCTCGTCGGCTTTCTCGACGACCTTCTGAAAAAACTGCGCGGCAAAAATCTCGGGCTTCGGCCCTATCAGAAGATCATATTCCAGCTTGCCGTTGCGCTGTTGGCAAGCCTCTATTGCTGTCTTGAGGGGCTCACGGTACTGCGCATCCCGTATACGCGCCTTGCCTTTGACATCGGTTGGTGGATGATGCCGTTCGGCATTTTTGTCTTTCTCGCGACGGTCAACGGCGTCAATTTGACCGACGGCCTCGACGGCTTGGCGGGGTCGGTGTCCGCCGTATTCTTTCTCTTCTTGGGCGCGCTCGTTCTGCTGCAAAGCGGCGGGACTTCGCGGCTGCTCTGTTTTGCGCTTGCGGGCGCACTGCTCGGCTATCTGATCTTCAATACCAATCGCGCTTCGCTCTTCATGGGGGATACGGGCTCGCTGTCCCTTGGCGGTTTTGCCGCGAGCATTGCGCTCTTCACGGGAAACGCGCTCGTGATCCCCATTCTCGGCGGCGCGTTTGTTCTTTCAAGCATATCCGTCATTCTTCAGGTAATATACTATAAAAGGACAGGCAAGCGCATCTTCCTCATGGCGCCCATCCACCATCATTTCCAAAAGAAGGGGTACTCCGAGGGGAAAATTTCTTATGTCTACGCCGTTTTGACGGCCGTGGCGGGAGCGACGTTGCTCCTGGCGTTTGTCTGAAGCAGGAGGTCGGTATGTTATTGGAGAGGCAGCATTTTCTTGTGGCGGGATTGTCCCGTTCGGGTATCGCGAGCGCCGAATATCTCCGTGCGCACGGAGCCAAGGTCTCGGTCTACGACGATGTGGACGACGAAAACGTGAGGAGGGCGACGCAGCAATTGGTCGCATTGGGATGCGAAAGCGTCTCCAAAGAGGAGTTGCGAGAAAAGAGCGAGGCGTGCGACATTCTGTTGCTCTCGCCGGGCATCCCCATCGATCATCCTCTCCCCGTTGCCTTCAAGCGTGCGGGGAAGCGCGTCATGGGAGAGACGGAGCTCGCCGCGCTCAACCTGCGCGCCCCGTGTATCGCCGTTACGGGCACCAACGGAAAGACGACGACGGTCACGCTCATCGAGGGCATTTTCAAGGAAGCGGGCAAACATGCCGTCGCGTGCGGCAATGTCGGGAAGCCGATGACGAGTTGCTTAGAGGAGCTCGGAAGCGACGGGATCGCCGTCGCCGAGATCTCTTCCTTCCAGCTCGAGACGCTCGTCTCGCTCAAACCGCACGTCGCGGTCGTCCTCAACATTACGGAAGACCATCTCAACCGTCACTATACGTTTGAGAATTACATATATCTGAAATCCCGTTTGCTCAAAAACAGTACGGAGAGCGAGTATGCGGTGCTCAATTACGACGATCCCACAGTGCGCGGCTTTGCGGAAAAGACCAAGGCAAATGTCGTCTGGTTCTCTTTGTCCGAACGGGTGGGGGCGTACTGTGCCGACGGATGGTTTTGCTTCCGCGGCGAAAAAATTTGCCCCGAAGAGGCGCTCCCCGTAGACGGCGATCACAACCGCATGAATGCCCTTGCCGCGATTTGCTGCGCCAAACTGTTCGGCCTGTCCAACGAAGTCATTGAGCGCGGATTCAAGAAATTCCGCGGCGTCAAGCACCGCCTGCAATTCATCGGCGAACTCAACGGCGTCCGCTTCATCGACGACTCCAAGGCCACCAACGTGGATTCCGCCGTCAAGGCGATCGAGAGCGTGAAGGGGGAGAGCGTATTGCTGTTGGGCGGAAAAGATAAGGGATATTCCTACGAACCGCTCTTTGACGCGTTGAAATCATCCGGCGTCGTGCACGCCGTCATCTACGGGGAAAATGCGTTCCGCATTTTGAGTGCGGCGCTTAAACGCGGATTCACCGCCGTCTCGCTCTGCCGTCCTTTCGATATGGCCGTGCGGATCGCCTATCTGACCGCCGGGAAGGGGCAAAACGTCCTGCTGTCTCCCGCCTCCGCAAGTTTTGACGCATTCAAAAGCTATGAGGAGCGCGGCGAAAAATTCCGCATGCTCTTCACGCAACTGAGCGAGGAATATCGGGCGCCCGAAGTCTCGCCCGTTCCCGAAGAGACGACCGCGGTCGCCTTGATCCCGCGGGAAGAAGATGCGGCGGAGTGATGCAACCCGAAATCGGGTTGCCGAAGCGGGGGACTTGTGGTTTCTCGGCGCCGTCATTTTGCTCGCGGGGCTCGGCGTCGTCTTTGTGTATTCGGCCAGCTCGTATAATGCCGAAGTGCAATACGGGGACGCCCTGTATTTTTTCCGGAAACAGCTCGTCGGATTGGTGCTGGGCCTTGTCGCGATGGCCGGCATCGCCTTTCTCGACTATCGGAAGCTGGCGAAATTGGGGCTACCCGCGCTCATTCTCTCTCTTGCCCTTCTGGCGTTGGTCTTTCTTCCGGGGCTCGGGAAGACAAGTTACGGGGCAACGCGCTGGATCGCCCTCGGACCGGTGACGATCCAACCTTCGGAGATCGCAAAATACGGGTTTGTCCTGTTCACGGCGCGCTATTTTGCCAAGGAGCCCGCGCGGATGCGGACGTTAGTCGGCGTGCTTCCCGTATTGGGAGCGGGCGCGGCGATCTGCGTGCTCATCATGCTCGAACCCAATATGTCGGTGACGATGTGCGTCGGCGCCATCATGATCGGCATGATCTTTCTTGCGGGCGTCTCCAAGAAGGCGCTCGCCGCCATCTGCGTTCCCGTGATTTTTCTGGTGCCCGTCCTGATCGTCATGGAGCCGTACCGCCTTCAGCGGCTTTCGGCGTTTGTAAACCCGTGGGCCTCGCCCAAGGAGGAGGGGTATCAGCTCATCCAGTCCCTCTATGCGCTCGCCAACGGGAGGTTTTTCGGGACGGGACTCTTCCGTTCACGGCAAAAATACCGTTTCCTTCCCTTCTCCGAGAGCGACTTTATTCTTGCCGTCATCGCCGAGGAGACGGGGTATTTCGGCGTCATTTTGCTCTTTGCGCTGATCGGATTCATCATTTGGCGCGGATTCCGCATCGCCAACCGCTGCGATAATTTCTACGGCTACATGCTCGCCTCGGGGATCGTCCTTGCCTTTGCGGTTCAGTCGGCGCTCAATGCGCTCGTCGTCAGCGGCTGTATTCCGCCAACGGGGCTTCCGCTGCCGCTCGTTTCGGCGGGCAATACTTCGCTCATCGTCACGATGGCGGGGATGGGGCTCGTTTACAATGTTTCGAGGCACAACGGCCGCAAATAAAAACATAGGATATACCAAGTAATACATAGGCCCGAGCTTTCGGGCTTTGCGTATTTTGCGAATTACTTGAGGAGAATCCTATGGATAAGTTCGTAATAGGCGGGGGGAGAAAGCTATACGGAAGCGTTCGCGCGCAGTCTGCAAAAAATTCCGTATTGCCTCTTCTCGCCGCTTCTATATTGACGGAGAACACCGTCGTCATCCGCGAGACGCCGCCGATCACCGACGTCGCGAGCATGGCGGAGATCCTGCGCGGACTGGGGGCGGAAGTGCGCTTTTGCGGCGAGGACGTTGTCATCGACAGCGCGCATGCCGCCAACCACAGCATTCCGTCGTCGCTCACGCGGGAGCTTCGCTCTTCCGTGTTCATGCTCGGATCCCTGCTCTCGCGATTCCACCGAGCGGCCTGCGCTTATCCCGGCGGCTGCGATATCGGGCTCAGACCCATTGATCTGCATCTCAATGCCCTGAAGCGATTGGGCGTGAAGATCCGGGAGCGGGACGGATTCATTGCGTGCGAATGCGAGACGCTTCGCGGCAACGAGATCGTTTTGGACTTCCCGAGCGTCGGCGCGACGGAAAATATTTTGCTCGCGGCCGTCAAAGCGGAGGGGACGACGGTGCTCTACGGCGCCGCCAAGGAGCCGGAGATCGTCGATCTGCAAAACTTTCTCAATGCGATGGGGGCGCGCGTGCAGGGAGCAGGGACCGACGTCATCGGGATCGAGGGGGTCAAATGTCTGCGGGGCGTCGAGTATACGCCCGTCAAAGACCGCATCGAGGCGGGAAGTTTCCTCATCGCCTGCGCCATTTGCGGCGGGGAGATCGAAGTCTCGGGGGTGGACGGGAAGTCTCTCGGATTACTTTTACATAAATTACGTGAAAACGGTTGCAAAATCCATACAAAAAATGATAAAATAAAAATAACAAGCGGCGGGCGGCTTAAATGCAACCGCCGGATCGAGACGATGCCCTATCCCGGCTTTCCGACGGACCTGCAGGCGCAGGTGACTGCGCTCAACGCGGGCGCGTCGGGCGATTCGCTGATCGTGGAGAACTTGTTTGAAACGCGGTACAAATATGTGCCCGAGCTCATCAAGATGGGTGCGGACATCGAAGTCCGCGGCAGGAACGCATTCGTGCGCGGCGTCGGCAAACTGCACGGCGCCACGGTGAGTTGCGGGGATCTGCGCGGCGGCGCGGCGCTCATTCTTGCGGCGCTCGGAGCGGAAGGGGTCAGCGAGGTGCTCGATCTCTCCCATGTCGACAGGGGCTATGCCGGATTCGAGCGGAAATTGGCCGCGTTGGGCGCGGATATCCGGCGCGTCCGCATTTGAAAGATAGAACTTTCGGAGTTACTTATGAAAAAAAAGGTGATCATCACAACGGTCGTCGCGTTCGTTCTGCTGGCCGCCGTCATTGCGGCGGGGCTCAACGCCATTTTTACGGTGACGCATGTGCGCGCCGATTTTACCACATACTCCGAAGCGGGAAGCGCCGACGCGGTGGAATTGCGCGGGCGGTTGGACCAATACATCGGCAAGAGTTCGACGTTCCTCGACCTCGGGGAACTCTCCGAAGAGGTCGCCCGCTATCCGTTTTTCCGCCTTGCATGCATCGAAAAGCGGTATCCCACGACCGTGTATCTTCGAATCGAAGAACGCAAAGAGACCTACGCCATAGCCGGCGAGGACGGATATACCACGTTTGCCGACAACGGCCTTCTGCTCCGTTCCGGGCTTTCGGAAAACACAAACCGTTGCGGCGGGCAAAATATTTTGCTGGAAGGGTTTTCGTTTACGGCGGAGGGCTCGCCCGCGACCATGCAGGGCGAATATGCGGAAGCGTTGCTTTCCGTGATGCAGGCCTTCAAGTCGGCTTTGACGGAGCCGCGCGCCAATGTTTTGACGGTCACGCTCATGCGCAACACTTCGGATCGGAGAAACGATTTCTTCCGCATCCGGATGTGCGAGGGCGTCGCCATCGATCTCGCGGATCCCGCGTCCTATCCCGCGGAAAAGGCGGCGCTCGCACTGGAAAAATATTTCGCGCTTTCCGATGAGATGCGCACGTTCGGATTCATCACCGTCGTGGACGGAGCGAACGGGGAACTCTTTGCGGATTATTCGAGAAACAGCCGTCTCGGTTGATGCCTGCGGCCTGAGGCACGCTCTTTGTATCAAAGGGCGTGCCTTGGTGCCGTTTTTTATGCATAGAAATAAATATTTTCGTCATTCCCTTGACATGGGTGTCCCGTTTTGCTATAATAATGTTGAATCACGCGCGCAATACGGATTGTGCGCCCAAGGGAGAACCACGAATGATGAGCCGTAACAGCGTCGCTGTCCTCGATATCCGTTCCGCCGAGATCACCGTGATCAGCGGAGAGCGGGGGGTCAACAACACGTTTGTGTTCCATGCAAGCCATACGGAGCCGTATGACGGGTATGAAGGCGGAAAATTTTATGATACGGCAAAACTCGGCGAGGCGGTATATGCGTGCATTGCCGCCGTCGAGAAGACGACCAGTTCGCGCATCCGCAATCTTTGGATCGGCGTGCCGGGAGAATTTCTCTCGGTCGTGCCCAAGGAGCAGGTCGCGGGGTTCTCGAAAAAGCGCAAGATCTCGGAGCGTGAGACGGAGGTGTTGTTCGAGGGCGGAAAAGCGGAACGGAAGGGGCATCGCCTGATCCGCGCCACGAGCATGATCTATGTGACCGCGGATAACCGCCGCGTGGTCAATCCCATCGGCCTGTCTTCCACATCGCTCTCGGGCGTTCTGTCCTATTTTTACTGCAAGAATTATTTCGCGGAGACGATGGAGACGCTGTTCAAAGATATGAAGATCAATCTTCGCTATCTTCCCACGGCGTTTGCCATGGCGTCCTACCTCATTCCCGCGGAAACGCGCGACGAATATGCCATCTTCTTCGACTGCGGATATCTTTCTTCGACGATCTCGGTCGTGTTGGGAGGCGGCGTGCTTGCGCAAGAGACGTATTGGGTCGGAAAAGTGCGCATCATCGTGCGGATCATGCAGGAGTTCGGCCTCGACTATGACGCCGCGATCGAGCTGCTCCGGAAAGCCAATCTGTTCGTCAAAGGTGGCGGAAAAATGGAGTTTGTTTTCCGCGGCGCCGTCTTTGAGATCGATGTCGCGCGGCTTGCGGAGGTCGTAAAAGAGGGGCTGGACGAGATCTGCGAAGCGGTCACCGGGTTCGTAGACGAGTGCTCCGGGCGCGAGTTGGACTTCAAGCCGATCTACATTTCGGGCGAGGGCCTTGCGGATATTCGCGGCGCGCTCGAACATCTCACCAAACGCCTGAGCCGCGTATGCGAGATGCTCTCTCCCAATCTTCCTTACTACAACAAGCCCACGATGAGTTCGCGGATCGCGCTCGTCGATATGGCATGCGAAGACAACCGCAAACGCAGGTTGTTCAACAGGTCTTTTTAATTCATTCGGAGGTTAAGTTATGAGCTTTAATGATGAAATGCCTTTCGGCGAATCCGGCAATCCGAGAGACGGA
This sequence comes from uncultured Clostridia bacterium, assembly GCA_947627565.1. GTDB lineage: Bacteria > Bacillota > Clostridia > Christensenellales > Borkfalkiaceae > Gallimonas. The sequence goes on along the minus strand of CANQWO010000004.1, from coordinate 2,353 downwards.
TATGCGCGTCAGCCGCAGGGTGGATATAGCGATATCGTATCCAACGGGATCCCCAAGATCAGAGTCATCGGCGTCGGCGGCGCGGGAAACAATGCCGTCAACCGCATGATTGAAGCCAATATCACGAGCGCGGAGTACATCGCCGTCAACACCGACGCGCAGGTGCTCCTGTGCAACCGTGCGGCGACCAAGATCCAGATCGGCGTAAAACGGACGCGCGGCCTTGGCGCCGGCGCGGAACCCGAGGTCGGCCGCGAAGCCGCGGAGGAGAGCAAGGATCAGCTCGCGCGCGCGATCGACGGCACCGATCTTCTGTTCATCACCGCGGGTATGGGCGGTGGAACGGGCACGGGCGCCGCTCCCGTCATTGCAAAGATTGCGAAGGACAAGCATATCCTCACGGTTGCAGTCGTGACCAAGCCGTTTGCCTTTGAAGGGCGCCGGAAGATGGACAATGCCGCAAAGGGGATCAACGACCTCCGCAAATATGTCGATACGCTCGTCATCATTCCCAACGAGAAGATCCGCGAAGTCGTCGATCGCAGCGCTACCGTCAACGAAGCGTTCTCCATTGCCGACGATGTGCTGAGACAGGGCATCCGCGGCATTGCCGACTTGATCGTCACGCCCGGCCTCATCAATTGCGACTTCGCCGATGTACGCACCGTTCTCGAAGGTAGGGGGCTTGCGCACATGGGCGTCGGCGTCGCGAAGGGCGAGAACCGCATCATCGAGGCCGTGAAGTTGGCGGTCAACAGCCCGCTCCTCGAAACGACCATCGAGGGCGCGACGGGGATCATCGTCAACGTCGTCGGCGGTCCCGATCTCACGCTCGACGAGGTCGGAACGGCGATGGGGCTCATCCACGGCGTAGTCGATTACAATGCCATCATCATTCCGGGCGCGTGCGTCGATCCCAAGATCCAGGACGAAGTCGAAGTCACCGTGATTGCGACGGGCTTCCCGGAGGCGGACGAGATCTTGTTGGAAAATACGCGGCGCGAAATGGCGCAAGAGGCGGGGCGGCCCGTCATTCCGCAGCATAATTTCGACCCGCAGGAGGCGCAGAATCTTCTCTACAACCAGTCTCGCGGCTATGCGCCGCAGCCCAATCCATATGAGCCGCGGGATGCATATCCGCAGAACGGATACGGACAAACCAGCCCGTATGCTCAGCCCGCTCCTTACGGCCAGCCCTATGCGCCGCAACCGCAGGCGCCGCAGCCTCAGGCGCCGCAACCGGGCTATCCCCAGCAATCGCCGTATGCGCAGCCGGCGCCCTATCCGCCTCAGTATCCCGCGCCTGCACGCGCAGAACAAGTTCCCGATGCGCCGGACGATGACGACGACTCGCATCTTCCGCCCTTCGTGAAAAAACTTCTCGGAAAAAAATAATCATGTGACGAAATCGGCACGGTATCGCGCCGATTTCGTTTCGAGGAAATGACATGAGGATCCTGATAGCTACGATGACCTGCGGCGAAGGCCATAATGCCATCGCCCGCAGCATCCGCGATGCGCTCGGCGACGCGCATGAAGTCAAAATCGTCGATGCATACGGGGAAAAACGCGGTTGGAACAAGGCGTATCTCTTTTTTGTGCGGCGTTTTTCCGGATTATTTAATCTCGTCTGGCAAATCGGCAGGAAGTGCAAGCCGCAAAAACGCTACCGCGGCCTCGCCATGCAGGGGATCCGCGGCGCCGTCGCAAATTTGGAGCGGGAAGTATCACAGTTCGATCCCGATGTCGTCGTGTGCACCCACATCCAGGTGAGCAATGCCCTTTGTTGGCTCAAGATCCATAATCGGTTCCATAAGCCGCTGTATTCGGTTTTTTTCGATTACGTCAACTGTCCGTTCTGGGAGGGAAGCGTGTTGTGCGACGGCGTGTTTACGCCGCACACAATCGTTCATCCGCTTCTCATCCGCCGGGGATTCCGCGAGGAACAACTCATTCCGACGGGATTTCCCGTCAATCGCAAATTCGGCGCCGCATACGATAGGGACGAGATTCGCCACTCGCTCGGGATCGAACCGGGGGCGTTTGTGGCGCTCACCGTCAACGGAGGCGCGGGGATCGGCAATACGATGGGGCTCATAAAATCTCTTCTCCGTGCGGACACAAGAGGCAAAAATCTGGTCATTTTGGCCGTTTGCGGCAGAAATGAAGCCGCAAAAAACAAACTTACGAAGTACTGTGTCAGACATAATATTGACAATGTGCGCGTTTTCGGGTTTGTAAACAACGTTCCGGAGCTCATGCATGCGGCCGATCTGTATTTTTGCCGCGGCGGAGGCGGCGCCGTCAGCGAAGCGATGGAGAGCGGCGTCAATTTCGTGGTGCGGGAGGGCGT